>DAIEEM010000278.1 GCA_027325905.1 Rhodocyclaceae bacterium | reverse complement strand
AGCGTCTGGATTCAGCGTTCCAGGTGCAGGCGTGCGCCGACGAAATTGACCGGGCCGCGGTCGGCGTTGTAGGCCGGGTTCCCGGCGTGCTGGTAATCGAAGCTGATCCAGACGCCCTTGGCGATATTGGCGCTGTAATAGCCCTCCACCACCTGCTCGGCCGCATAGTGGTAGCTGCTACCCGCAGGTGGGACGCCGTCGCCGATGAACGCCCCGAGGCCGCCGTTCGCCAGGTATTCGCGGTGCGCCGCCGACAGGCCGTTGCGCACGATGCCGAGGCCGACGACGTCGTCGGCCCGTCCCCACGTCGCTCCCTTGATCGAGACGCCGCCGGAGAGCGAGCGCTCGACTTCGGTAAAGGCATAGGTCTCCGTCCCGCCGTCGTTGCGGCTGGCGCGCAAGAAGGCGCCGGCGTCGGCGCCCAGCGCCTGTTCCAGGTTGATGCCGAAGCCGGTCTTGTCCTGGTCCTTGCGTACGTCGGCGACGCTCGGCACGCCGACGCTGCCGCCGGCGCGCCAGGCGTCGAGCGCATCCTGGAAACCGCCCATGCGCGCGCGATTGCGAAAGACGAGCAGGCGCAGCTTGCCCGGCTGGCCGGCGATTTCGTGGCCGCGCTCAAGCTCGGCCTGGTCGCCGTAGTGCTCGAAGACGCCGGGGTCGAGCGGCAGGCCGTTAGACTCGCGCGGCTGCATGAAGCGGCCGGCGCGCAGCGCCCAGTCGTCCACGTAGTATTCGAGCGCCGCGCCCGAAGTGTAGCCGCGCGTGTCGGCGGCGAAGTCGAAGGCGCCGTGCGTCATGATGGTCCAGTTGAGAAACTGGGTGCGCGGATCGTGCGCATAGGCGTTGTTGTCGAAGATGTCGATCAGCGACAGCTTGCCCACCGTCAGTACGATGCGGTTCTTGTCCACCGCGCCGGCGAGTTGGTTCGGCGCCGCTTCGACCTGCTCGCTGCCGCCTCCCAGGCTCCAGGTGTGACGCACGAACAGGCGGGCGAGGTAAGGCGTCGGATTGGGGCCGCCGCCCTTCTGGTCCTCGCCGTTGGTCATCGCGCCCAGGCCGTGAAGGTTGGAGAGCGACTGGCTGGAGACCATCTCGGGATCGAAGTACAGTTCCCCGCCTTGCCAGGTGCGCGTGCCCATGAAGACCGTCGCCGTCAGCGTGTAGCTGCGCGGCTCGCGCTCGGCGCTCAAGCTGTTGGGGCCGGAATAGGCGGCCGGGAAGGCGGCGTGCCGCTGCCAGACGTAGGTCGACTGGAACTTGACGTCGGCATCCTGGTATTCGGCACTTGCCGTCGCCTCGCCGGCATCGGCGCGAGCGGCAGCCATCGCCCCGACGCAGAGGCCGACGGCCAACACCTGTCGCACACAGCGTTGCCGCAGCGGATTTCGCACAGCCTCTCCCTTTCGCAAACAGCCCCTCGCCGCACGGCAGATGTCGGGCGCCGGACTCCATCGGGAGCCTGCAACGGCGCCGGGATTCTACGCGAGGCGGGTTGCGATTCGATGACCGGCGGCGACGCCTTGGCCGTTAAGGATGCGTTAAGCACGCGCCCTCATTCTCGCTCCCGTCGTCTCATACAAGGAGCCCGCAATGCCCACCCCGCAACTCGTTGTCCGGCACGCCTACGATCCGCTGCTACGCCTGATCCATGCCTGGAACGCGCTGGCGATCGTCGGCCTGGCCGCCACGTCGCAGATCGCCGAAGCCGTCGAGCACGGTCCCTGGGAAAGCGTCGTCTGGGGCTGGCACATCCAGCTCGGCTACGCCATGATCGGCGGCCTCGTCGCCCGTCTGCTGTGGGGCTTTGCCGGCCCCGAACTCGCGCGCTGGTCCGACCTCTGGCATCCGCGCGCCTGGGCCGCGATGCTGCGCGGCCGCCTGAGCTTCCCGCCGCGGCTGGGTCACGACGTACGCGCCAGCGCAGTCTTCCTGGCGCTTTACGCCGTGCTGCTGCTGATGGCCGGCAGCGGCCTGGCGCTGGCCGCCATCGAGCACAACATGGGACCGCTGACGGCCAGCCTCGGCGACGACAGCGGCCTCAAGCATTTCTTCAAGGAACCCCATGAGGTGGGCTTCGCCGTCGTGCTCGGCTTCATCGCCCTGCATCTGGGCGCGCTCGCCTATCACCGTTTTTTCCTGCGCATGCCGGTCGACCAGGCGATGGTCACGGGCACGCAATATCTTCCCGAGGAGCTTCCCCATGCTTAAGAGTTTCCCCCTGCTGCTGGCGCTGGCCGCCGGCACCGCCGCCGCCGCCGCGACCCCGGCCGCCCTGCTTCAGGGCTACGCCGGACAGGCGCGCCAGGCCGACCCCGCCTTCGAACCGTCGGCCAGCCGCGGCGCCGCGTTCTTCCGCCTACAGCGCGCCGCAGCCTCGGGCCACAGCGCCTGCACCGACTGCCACACCGACGATCCGCGCCAGCCAGGCCGCACACGCGCCCACAAGGCCATCGCCCCGCTGGCGCCCGTCGCCAACCCGGAACGCCTCGCCGACGCGGCCAAGACCGAGAAATGGCTCGGCCGCAACTGCCGGGACGTCGTCGGCCGCCCCTGCACCGCAGCCGAGAAGGCGGACATCGCCGCCTGGCTGATTTCCATCCGTTGAGGAAAATCCCATGCGCAATCACCTGCCCAAAATCATCACCCTGCTTATCTCCTTCGGCGTCTCCGGCTGGCTCTTCGCCGGCGACCACGAGGAGGGCCGCGAAGGCGGCGGCCTGCCCACCGTCGACAACAACGCCTGGCGCGCGGAATGCGGCTCCTGCCACACCGCCTTCCATCCCGGCCTGCTGCCCGAGCGTTCCTGGCGCAAGCTGATGGGCGGCCTCGACCGCCACTTCGGCGAAAACGCCGCCCTCGACGACGCGACGCGCAAGGCGATCACCGACTTCCTCGCCGCCAATGCCGCCGACCGGGTGGCGGCGCGCCGCGCGCACAAGGTGGCGGCGTCGATTCCGTCCGCCGAGACGCCCCTGCGCATCACCGAGACCGCCTGGTTCGAGCGCAAGCACGACGAACTCGGCGCCGGCGTCTGGAAAAGGAAGAGCATCGGCACGGCCGCCAATTGCGGCGCCTGCCATCCCGGCGCCGACCAGGGCAACTTCGACGAGCACGCGGTGCGCGTTCCGCGCTAGCATCGAGTCTTCCCGTCCGTTTCCGTCCGTCATGCGCATCCTGCTCGTCGAAGACGATCCCCTGCTCGGCGACGGCCTCGCCGCCGGCCTGCGCCAGGCGGGCTTCGCCGTCGACTGGCTGAAGGACGGCGAGAGCGCCGTCGCGGCGCTCGCCGCCGAGCGCTTCGACCTCGCCGTGCTGGATCTCGGCCTGCCCAAGCTTTCCGGCATGGAGGTGCTCAAGCGGCTGCGCGCGAAGGGCAGCGCCATGCCGGTGCTGATCCTCACGGCGCGCGACGCGACGACCGACAAAATTGCCGGCCTCGACGGCGGCGCCGACGATTACCTCGTCAAGCCGGTCGATCTCGACGAACTCGCCGCGCGCATCCGCGCCCTGCTGCGGCGCGCCGCCGGCCGCGCCGCGCCCCAATTGCGCCAAGGCAAGCTGACGCTCGATCCCGCCGCCCATCGCGTCGAGTTCGACGGCAAGCCGGTGGCTCTCTCGGCGCGCGAGTTTGCCGTGCTGCACGCACTGCTCGCCAGCGCCGGCCGCGTCATGACGCGCGCCCAGCTCGAGCAGTCGATCTACGGCTGGAGCGAGGAACCCGACAGCAACGCCCTCGAAGTGCATATCCATCACCTGCGCCGCAAGTTCGGCGCCGACCTCATCAAGACGCTGCGCGGCGTCGGCTACACCATTCCGAAAGCATGAACGCCACCCGCTGGTTTTCGCTGCGTCGCCGCCTGCTCGTCGTCCTGCTCGGCGGCGTCGCCGTCTGCTGGCTTGCGGCCCTGGCGTGGACCTCCGTCGATGCCCATCACGAAGTCGACGAACTGTTCGACGCCCAACTCGCGCAGTCGGCCCAAGTGCTGCTGGCGCTGGGAAGCCACGATGCCGACGACATCAAGGAACTTGAAGACGACCTGGACCGCCACCAACGAAAACTGATGTTCCAGATATGGGATCGTCACGGCCGCCTCCTGCTGCGCTCTCCCAATGCCCCGAACACTCCGCTTACGGACCAGGACGGCTTCTCCGATGCCGGCGGCCCGCAGGGCCACTGGCGCTACTTCGGCCAATGGAGCCGGCAACGGCATGACCCCGTGCGCGTGCTGGTCGCCGAAAGCCACGAGGTCCGCGACGAACTGATCGCGCATATCGTCATGCGCATGCTGGCGCCCGGCATCGTCGGCCTGATCCTGCTCGGCTTCTGGGTCTGGATCGCCATACGGCGCGGCCTCCTGCCGCTCGATACGGTGACGCGCCAGGTCGGCGACTGTGCGCCCGAGCGTCTGCACGCCGTCGTTCCCGAATCCGCGCCCGAGGAAATTCGGCCGCTGGTCGAAGCCTTGAACGACCTGTTCCTGCGCGTCGAGCGCGCCATCGACAACGAGCGCCGCTTCACCGCCGACGCCGCCCACGAACTGCGCACGCCGCTGGCCGCGCTGGCGGCCCAGATCCAGGTGGCGGCGCGCGCGCGCAACGACGCCGAGCGCAACCACGCCCTCGAATTCCTCACCACCGGCATGGCGCGTACTTCGCGTCTGGTCGACCAGTTGCTGACGCTTGCCCGCCTCGAACCCGAACTCGCGGCGGCACCCGCAGTCGGTGTCGGACTAGACAGCCTGGCGCAGGAAGTCTGCGCCGACCACGGCCCGCAGGCGCTGGCCAAGGATATTGCACTGGAACTCGACGCCGAGCCGGTAACGATCGCTGCCGACGAAGACCTGCTGCGCATCCTGCTGCGCAACCTCATCGACAACGCGATCCGCTACACCCCCGCGGGCGGGCGCGTCGCCGTGACGGTCGCGGTCGCCGGTGCCGGCGCCAGCGGCAAAGCGCGCCTTACGGTCAGCGACAGTGGCCCGGGCATTCCGCCGGCCGAGCGCAGCCGCGTCTTCGAGCGCTTCGCCCGGCTGGCAGGGCAGGAGACCGACGGCAGCGGGCTGGGACGGTCCATCGTGCGCCGCATCGCCGAACTGCACGGCGCGACGGTGACCCTGGACACGGGCATCAACGGCCAAGGCCTGGCCGTCGTCGTAACCTTCACCAAGGGTTTCACGCGGCGAGTTTTCGACTCTCGTCCAGGACCTTCATGTACTGGACGCTGATCTGGCGCAGTCGCTGGTTGAGCAGCACCGCCATCTGCATCAGCAGCTTGACGCCGAGCTGCGGCCGCTCGGCGATCAGGCGCATCAGTTCGTCGCGGCCGAGCACGGCGATGACCGCTTCGCTGACGGTGACGCAACTGGCGAAGCGCGGCTCGCCGTCGATGACCGACATCTCGCCGAGGGTCTTGCCGGGATTGGCGTCGGCGATGCGCACCGGCAGGCCGCGATGGTCCTTCTTGGCGATTTCCATGCTGCCTTCGATCAGCAACAGCATGAAGTCGCCCGGTTCGCCCTCGACGATGACCTCGATGCCGGCCGCGACGCGGTAGCAGCGCATGTAGCGCGCCAGCGCCTCGATCTCGGCGCGCTCGAAACCGGCGAACACGCGGATGTAGTCCATGATGTCGAGGATGCGCGCGACGAACGGCGTGGCATCGCCGAGGTTTTCGAAACTGAGGAAACGGTCGCTGGCGCTCATGACGGGCCGATTATATCCAAGACGACAGCAACGCTACCACCAGTAGTGCCCAGCCGGCAAGCGCCGCAATCAGGTGGGGATCGCCCAGCACCTCGCGCGCCGGGTCGCCGCCGCCGCCCTGGCGGTGCAGCAGGTAGAGATAGCGCAGCATGCCGTAGAGCACGAAGGGCACGCTGGCGATGAGCCAGCGCGTGCCGTGCAGGGCGATGGTCTCGGGGCTCACCGTGTAGAGCGCATAGGAGACGACGGTGCCGCTGGCGGCGATGACGATGTACTGGTCGAGCATGGTCTTCGAGTAGTGCTCGAGAACGCGGCGATGCACGGCGGAATCGTCGACCATGGCGTCGAGCTCGGCGCGGCGCTTGGCGAAGCCGAGGAACAGCGTCAGCATCAGGCCGCACAGCAGCAGCCAGTGCGTCGGCGCGATGCCGATGCCGACGGTGCCGGCGAGGATGCGCAGCATGAAGCCGGCGGCGATGATGAAGACGTCGAGCACGACGATGTGCTTGGCGCCGAGGTTGTAGACGACCTGCAGCAGCAGGTAGGCGACGAAGATCCAGGCGGCGCGGCTGGCGAGGAAGGCCAGCGCCAGCCCGCCGGCCAGGCAAACCGCGCCGAGGACCAGCGCCGTCGGCACGGCGACGGCGCCGCTGGCGAGCGGCCGCCGCTTCTTCTCCGGGTGGTGCCGGTCCTGCTCGCGGTCGACGTAGTCGTTGACGACATAGACCGCCGACGACAGCAGGCAGAAGGCGACGAAGGCCAGCACGGCGCCGCCCAGCAGCGCCGGCTCGCGCCAGGCGTGGCCGAACAGCACGCCGACGAAGACGAAGCCGTTCTTCAGCCACTGATGGGGCCGCAGCAGGCGGATCAGCGCAATCACTTGCGGCATGGCGCGCCGGGGAAATAGCGGTCGCAGAAATAGCAGCCGGTCTGCGGCAGCCAGGCCGGCAGCGCATAGAACTTGCCGCGGATCTTCGCCAGCACCTCGTCACGATAGGCCGGGTAATCGAAGTTGCGGCCGAGCACGAGCCAGAAGCGCGCGCCGCGCCGCGTGAAGTCCTTCACCTCGACCTCGCGGAAATAGCGGCGATAGTATGCGGCGTCGGGCTCGCTCTTCCTCAGCACCAGGATGTTGCGTCCCGCCAGGCGGCGGAAGTCGGTGAGGATGTCGTCGTGGCGCGCATGGCTGGAAGCTTCGCCGAAGACGATGAAGCGGCGGCGGGCGTTGTAGCCGAAAGTCACCGCGTTCGAGTAGCCGTCGCTGGCGAATTCGTAGTCCTTGGCAAACGGCTTGAGTTCGTCGAGCACCGCCTGTGTGTCGAACGTCAGCACGATGCCGTCATAGAGTCGCGTCGCCTGCCACGTCTCCAACGGCAGCCGCGCGACGACGGCGATGGCGGCGACGTGCAGCAGGGCTACGCCGACGAAGAACAGTCCGAGCCGGCGCAGGCCCGCCAGCGACAGGCGCCGCGCCAGGGGCATGAAGGCGAAGGGAACGAAAGCCAGCAGCCAGTGCAGGCCAATGGTCTTAACCAGCGACAACGCCGCGAACAGCGCGAAAGGCACCAGCGACAGCGTCGCCAGCGCGCGGCAGCCGCCCGTCAGCACGCCGCCGCCGCGCACGACCAGCAGCCACAGCACCGGCGGCGACAGCACGTAGGCCAGCGCCGCGCCATAGAGCAACGGCGTCCGCCACGACAGGCCGGCGTCCTCGTTGCGATTGACGAAATTGAACATGTAGTTGGGCCAGCAGTGGCCGGCGTTCCACCAGCCCATCAGCAGCAGCGCCGGCACGCAGCAGGCATAGACGACGGCGAGCCCCACCCAGCCGCGCTTCGATCCGCGCAGCGCCGCTTCGACGAGGAAGGCGAAGCCGAGCAGTGCGGCAAAATACTTGGACAGGACGGCGCCGGCGAGCAGCAGGCCGGCCGCCCAGTACCAGCCCATGGCGTCCTCCTCGACGGCCCGGATCCAGGCCAGGCCGGAGAACACCGCGAAGTAGATCAGCGGCGTGTCAGTGGTGACGAAGACGTTCCAGAGATTGACAGGCGCCAGCAGCACCAGCAGCGCCGCCCACCAGCGCCGGTCTTCCTCGAGTTCCGGCCACAGCCGCGCCGTCGCCCAGGATACCGTCAGGGCCAGCACCGCCGGCTGCACCGTCACCGGCAGGCGCAGCCACCATTCGGCGTCGCCGACTTCGAGCAGCGCCGCGAGCCACCAGCCGATCATCGGCGGATGGTCGTAGAAGCCCCAGTCGGGATTGCGGCCCCAGTCAATGAAGTAGGCCTCGTCGCCGGTGATCGGCATCGCCTGCGCCAGCCAGAAGCGGAAGGCGAGCGTGACCCACAGCAAGACGAAGAACAGCCGGCGCGGATGCATGCCGGCGATCATGGCCTCGCCGAGCCGCCCCAAGAGACCATGCGCCCCCCCGTGGGGGGCAGCGAGCGCAGGCAAAAGTGGGGGGGCATTATTTCACTAGCGGTCCGCCAGTGCCAGCCGGCGTTTCTTGACCGCGGCGGCGAGGGTGTCGAGCACGACCACGGTGTCTTCCCAACCGAGGCAGGCGTCGGTGATGGAAACACCGTATTGCAGCGGCTTGCCGGGCAGCAGGTCCTGGCGGCCTTCCTTCAGGTGCGATTCAACCATGACGCCGAAAATGCGGTCCTCGCCGCCGCCGAGCTGCGCGGCAACGTCCGCGGCGACTTCGATCTGGCGCTTGAAGTCCTTGCGGCTGTTGGCGTGGGAAAAGTCGATCATGACGCGCGAGGCCAGGCCCGACTTGGCGAGTTCCTGGCAAGCCGCATCGACGGCCGGCGCCTCGAAGTTGACGTCCTTGCCGCCGCGCAGGATGACGTGGCAGTCCTCGTTGCCGTTGGTGGAGACGATGGCCGAATGGCCGGCCTTGGTCACCGAGAGGAAATGGTGCGGGCTGGCGGCGGCCTTGATGGCATCGACGGCTATGCGGATGTTGCCGTCGGTGCCGTTCTTGAAGCCGACCGGGCAGGACAGCCCGGAGGCAAGTTCGCGGTGCACCTGCGATTCCGTGGTGCGGGCGCCGATGGCGCCCCAGGCGATCAGGTCGGCCGTGTATTGCGGCGTGATGGTGTCGAGGAACTCGGTGGCACACGGCAAGCCGAGTTCGTTGATCTGCCAGAGGAGCTTCCTCGCCAGGCGCAGGCCCTCGTTGATCTTGAAGCTGCCGTCGAGGCGCGGATCGTTGATGAGCCCTTTCCAGCCGATGGTCGTGCGCGGCTTCTCGAAGTAGACGCGCATCAGGATCAGCAGGTCTTCGCCGTGCCGCTCGGCCTCGGCAGCGAGTTTGCGCGCATATTCCATCGCCGCGTCGAACTCGTGGATCGAGCAGGGGCCGACGACGACCAGCAGGCGGTCGTCGGCACCGTGCAGGATGCGGTGGATGGCGGCGCGCGCCGCGAAGGTAGTCGCAGCAGCCGGCTCGGTGGCGGGAAATTCGCGCAGCAAATGACCGGGCGGCGACAGCTCCTTGATCTCTTTGATGCGAACGTCATCGACGATGTGCTTCATGGGGCTGCTACCTTGGCGCAAAGAGGGGATTCTACCGCATGCGCCGCGTCCGGCCGCGCCACGCGGCGATGCCGCCCATCGGCTACACTGGCGGCAACTTCGGGAGAACAGCATGGACTCTGCCTTGCGCGCACGGCTTGCCGGCAACGGCCTGTTCAACCGCGTCGACGTCGCGGCGCTCGAGCACCTGATCGAGGACTGCGCCCATTGGGTCGTCGCCGCCGGCGAAACGCTGCTCGAGCCCGGCACGATCAACGACTGCCTCTACGTCGTGCTGCGCGGCGAGCTGCGCGTCTACTTGAGCGGGCACGAGGCGCCGGCGCATACCGTGGTCGGCGTCGGCGAATGCGTCGGCGAGATGTCGGTGATCAACGGCCAGGGCGCCTCGGCCCTGGTGATCGCGGCGGTCGAATCGGAACTGCTGGTGATGCCGCAGGAAATCCTCTGGGCGCTGATCGAGCGCTCCCACGGTTTCGCCCGCAACCTGCTCGCCATCCTCGCCGGGCGCATCCGCATGGACAACCTGGCCCTGGTCACCACCGCCAGCCGCAGCCTCGAATTCGAGCAGGCCGCCAGCGTCGATGCGCTGACCGGCCTGCACAACCGGCGCTGGATGAGCGACGCCTTTCCGCGCTCGATCCGCCGCTGCGAACAGGACGGCGCACCGCTGTGCCTCGTCATGGCGGACATCGACAGCTTCAGGCGGCTCAACGACGCGCACGGCCACCTGACCGGCGACGCCGTGCTGCGTGCCGTGGCGCGCCGCCTCGCCGAAAGCCTGCGCGCGCCGGACCTGATCGCCCGCTACGGCGGCGAAGAGTTCGCCATCCTGCTGCCGCACACGGCCACCGAGGAGGGCCTGCGCATCGCCGAGCGTTTGCGGCTGTCGGTGGAACTGATGTCGCTGGCTAAGCTCGCCGACGGTGCGGTCGGCAGGGTGACGATCTCGTGCGGCGTGGCGCCGCTGGGCTTGGATACGGAGTTGGAGACGCTGGTGACGGCCGCCGAAGGGGCGTTGCGCCGGGCGAAGGACGGCGGACGGAACAAGGTCGAAGTCGCGGGGTAGGACGCGTTGAGCTTCGACGCTGGGTGCGCGCTCGGGCCGGTGGGGCGCTCTGCTACGCTCCATGTCCCCCGTCGGCGGCCTGCGGC
>DAIEEM010000191.1 GCA_027325905.1 Rhodocyclaceae bacterium | reverse complement strand
CCGTCGAAGCGTCCGCGCGTATCGCCACCCGCGTCGCCGCTCGATTCATGCGAGGGCCGCCTTTAGCGTGGCGACGACGAAGTCCTGCTCGGCGTCGCTCAGGCGCGGATGCACCGGCAAGGTGATCGCTTCGCGGTAATAGCGTTCGGCCTCCGGGAAATCGCCCGGCCCGAATCCGAGCCGGCGGTACCAGGGTTGCAGATGTACCGGAATGTAGTGAATCGTGGTGACGATATCCGCGGCCCGCAGTGCGTCGTAAACGGCGCGGCGGCGCTCGGCCGCGACGCGGACGACGAACAGGTGCCAGGCGGATTCCTCGTCGGCGTTCGCCGCCGGCAAGGTAATGGGCAAGCCGGCGAGCAGTTCGCGGTAGCGCCGGATCAACGCGCGGCGGCGGGAAAGGAATTGCGGCAAACGCTTCATCTGGCTTTCGCCCAGCGCCGCCTGGAGGTCAGTCATGCGGTAGTTGTAGCCGAGATCGATCTGCTGGTAGTACCAGGGGCCGTCCCATTCGCCCTCCGCCAGCGCCGGATCGCTGGTGATGCCGTGGCTGCGCAGCCGCGCCATTCGTCCGGCGAGCGCCTCGTCGCGCGTCAGCGCCATGCCGCCTTCGCCGGTGGTGATGAGCTTCACGGGATGGAAGCTGGTCACCGTGATGTCGGAGTGGCCGCAGGAGCCGACCGCCGCGCCGCCATGGCTTGCCCCGAGCGCGTGGCTGGCGTCCTCGATGACGCGAAGGCCGAATTCCCTGGCCAAGGAGTCGATGGCTTCCATGTCGCAGGAGCGCCCCGAGAAATGCACGGGGATCACCACCTTGGGCAGGCGGCCTGCGCGGCGGGCGGTAACGAGCTTGTCCGCCAGCTTCGCCGGATCGAGATTCAGCGTGGCGCGATCGATATCGACGAAGTCGACGTCGGCGCCGGAGTAGAGCGCGCAGTTGGCCGAGGCGACGAAGGTATTGGGCGAAGTCCACACGACGTCGCCGGGACCGACGCCGAGCGCGAGGCAGGAAATGTGCAGCGCAGCCGTGCCGCTGCTGACGGCGGCTGCAAACGGGACGCCGCAATAGTCGGCGACCGCCCGTTCGAAACGCGGAATCGCCGGACCCTGGGTCAGCCAATCGGATTCGAGCACGGCCCGCACGGCGGCCTTGTCGTCCTCGTCGATGGATTGGCAGCCGTAGCGGATCATGTCTGGTCGCAAAGCGCGAGGATTTCTGCGGTATCGAGAAAATGCGGATTGTTGTCGGACGAGTATTCGAAGCCCTCGGCGACCGCCTGGCCGACTTCGCCGATGGCGTTGTGGCGGTAGTCCCGGCTCACGACGAAGCGGATCGACGGGCAGATGACATAGTGGTCCGCGAACTCCAGCGTATGGGGGTTGTCGTCGCGCGAAATCATCAACTCGTGCAGCTTTTCGCCCGGCCGAATGCCGATGTGACGATGTGGCAGGCCGGGCGCCAAGGCGGTGGCGAGGTCGGTCATGCGCGCCGACGGAATCTTCGGCACGAACAGTTCGCCGCCGTACATGCGCTCGAAGCCGCGCAGCACGAAGTCGACGCCCTGCTGCAGCGTGATGAGGAAGCGCGTCATGCGCGCGTCGGTGATCGGCAGGTCGCCCGCGCCTTCGGCGATCAGCTTGCGGAAGTAGGGGACCACCGAGCCGCGCGAGCCGACGACGTTGCCGTAGCGGACGACGGCGAAGCGCGTCTTGTGCTTGCCGCTGATGTTGTTGGCGGCGACGAACAGCTTGTCGGAAACCAGCTTGGTGGCGCCGTAGAGGTTGGCCGGGCTGGCCGCCTTGTCGGTGGATAGCGCGATGACCTTTTCGACGCCGTTCTCCAGCGCCGCGTGGATGACGTTCTCGGCGCCGTTGACGTTGGTGCGGATGCATTCGGTCGGGTTGTACTCGGCGGCGGGAACCTGTTTCAGCGCCGCGGTGTGGACGACGAAGTCGATGTCGCGCATGGCCTGCACCAGCCGCTCGCGGTCGCGCACGTCGCCGAGGAAGAAGCGCATGGCGGGATGGTCGAACTCGGGCTGCATCTCGAACTGCTTGAGTTCGTCGCGCGAAAAGACGACGACCTTGCGCGGCTGGTAGCGGCTGAGCACCGTGCGGATGAATTTGCGGCCGAAAGACCCGGTGCCGCCGGTGACGAGTAACGAACGATCGTTGAACATTGACGCTCCTCAGCGCTGTCGATCCGGCCAGTTTACGCCCGTTGCGGCTGCGTCAAGGAGCGGAAACGGCGGGGAAAGCGCCTTGTTTGGCCGCTATTTCCGCAATTCGGTCCTCGGCGCCGATCTCCCGGGCCAGCGCTTCCTTGCCGTACCGCTCGAGGCTGTCGGCGAGCCGGCGGGAGACCTCCGGATCGTCGGGCTGGCGCAGGAAGTCATGCCAGAGCGCGTCGGCGGGGCGGACTTCGTCGCAGACGGAGAAGGCGGCGGTTGCCGAGGCCGGCAGGCGGGAATCCGGATCGGCGCACCACTGGCGCCAGAAACTGCGGAACGCATGCTCGACGCTGCGCACGTAATACTCGGGATTGGCGAGCGGCGAGGCGGCCATGCGCCGCCGCAGCGTACGGAGCAGGCCGGCGAGTTCGGGCAGGGCG
>DAIEEM010000259.1 GCA_027325905.1 Rhodocyclaceae bacterium | reverse complement strand
ACGATGCGGTCGGCGTCGAGGAAATGCACCGAGTAGATGATCTGGTCCTGCAGGAAGGTGCCGATGTCGACCACCGTGCCGACGCTGCCGCGGCGGATCAGCAGCGTGCCGGTGTCGGCGCCGGGATAGGTGCCGTCGTTGCGCACGTTGCGCACGACGCGCACTGCGACGCCGATGTCCCAGCGCGAGCGCATCAGTGCCCCGCGCGGCCGATCGCCGAGAGCGGCACCGTGGCGACGCCGGAGGCGCGCTGCAGCACCTTGAACACCTTCTCGGTGATGGCGTCGGACTTGACGAAGTCGCTGTAGGCCAGCGCCAGGCAGGCGCGGTATTCGGCGTAGCCCGGCGCGCCTGCCTCGCCGCTCTTGGCGAGATAGTCGTGGAAGCGCTGGAGGATGTGCAGGCGATTGACCTGCACCACGCTGCGGTCGTAGGCGACGTCGAAGTAGCCGAGAAAATCCTCGGCCGACTCAAGTTCGGCGATGTCTGATGCGAAAGCGGCGGCGTCGGCAGTCATGGAATTCCTCCTCAAGTCGTCGAGCATGGACAGCAGTTCGGTGTGCGCGGGCGCGCGCTTGGCGGTATCGACGAAATCGCGTATGGACGAAAGCAGCGCAGCGGCTTCGGCCGGTGTCACCGTGCGCCCGAGCTGCGCAAACACTGCGAGCACGCCGCCCCGGCCCGAGTGCTTGCCGAGCACCAGGCGATGGCTGCGGCCGACCAGTTGCGGGTCGAAGCCCTGGTAGTTGTCGGGATCCTTGAGCAGGCCGTCGACGTGGATGCCGGCCTCGTGCGTGAACACGCCCTCGCCCACCACGCTCTTCTGCCAGGGCACCGGCCGGCCGGCGGCGGTCGCCACCTTTGCCGACAGCGGCGGGAATTTCCTCAGGTCGATGCCGGTCTCGATGCCGTGGCACTGGCGCAGGCCGAGTACGACTTCTTCGAGCGGCGCGTTGCCGGCGCGTTCGCCGAGACCGTTGACCGTGGTATTGACGTGCGTGGCGCCGGCGCGCACGGCGGCCAGCGTGTTGGCCGTGGCCATGCCGAGATCGTCGTGGGCGTGCATCTCGATCTCGAGGTCGCAGACGGCGCGCAGCGCGGCGATGCGCTCGAAGACGCCGAATGGTTCGAGCACGCCCAAGGTGTCGGCGAAGCGGAAGCGCCGCGCGCCGGCGCGCTGGGCCGTCTCGACGAGTTGCTTGAGGAAATCCATGTCGGCGCGCGAGGCGTCCTCGCCGCCGACGCAGACCTCGAGGCCGTAATTGCGCGCCAGGACGACGCTGCGCGCGACCTGCTCGAGCAGCCAGGCGCGGTCCTTGTGCAGCTTGGAGCGCAGATGCTGGTCGGACGCCGGCGCCGAAATGTCGATCAGGTGGGCGCCGAGGTTGCGGCAGGCGGCGATATCGCCGGCGTGCATGCGGCTCCACACCATCAGGCGCGCACCCAGCCCGAGCGCCGCCACGGCGCGGATGCTCTCGCGCTCGACCGCGCCCATCGCCGGGATGCCGACTTCCATCTCCGGCACGCCGAGGTCGTCGAGCCGGCGGGCGATATCGAGTTTCTCCGCCAGGCTGAAGGCGACGCCCGCCGATTGCTCGCCGTCGCGCAGCGTGGTGTCGTTGACGATGATCGTGGGAGGCGGCTTCATGCCGAACCTAGAGCAATTCCGGTGCCCGCAACACAAAGACTTTTACTTCAGTCGCTTATGCCAATGCGACAACGCCCCTGTCGCAAAGCCGACAATCAGGCGTTGTGGTCGTGCAGTTCGGCGCCGAAGGCGAGCTTCTTGACGTGGAAGAGTTCGTCGCGCGCCGCGGCGGCCTGCTCGAATTCGAGATTCCTGGCGTGCTCCTGCATGGCCTTTTCGAGGCGCTTGATCTCCTTGGCCAGCGCCTTCTCGCTCATCGCCTCGTAGCGCGCGGATTCCTGCGCCGCCTTGAGTTCGCGCGTCGCCGTTTCGCTGTCGTAGACACCGTCGATGATGTCCTTGATACGCTTCTTCACCCCCACCGGCGTGATGCCGTGCTCGGCGTTGTA
>DAIEEM010000258.1 GCA_027325905.1 Rhodocyclaceae bacterium | reverse complement strand
CGCCTCGATCTCGCGGTTCTTGGTGCGGATGCTCTCGCGCTGCTGTTCGAGCATCTGCGCCCGCTCTTCAAGTTCCTCGTTGCTCTGCTGCAGTTCCTCCTGCTGCACGCGCAGCTCCTCCGTCTGCTGTTGCGTCACTTCGAGCAGTTCCGCCGTCTGCAGGCGCGCGAGATTAACGTCGAGGCCGATGGCGATGGACTCCCTGGCGTACTCGAGGAACTTGAGTTCGGCCTCGTTGAATTCGTGGAAGGCGCCGATCTCGATGGCGCCGACGAGGCGATTGCCGTGCAGCAGCGGCAAGGCGGCGACGAGCTTGGGCGCCGCCTGGCCCAGGGCGGAACCGATCGCCAGGTAGTCTGGCGGCGCGTCGGCGAGAAAGACCGTCTTCTGGTGCCGCGCCGCCTCGCCGATGATGCCTTCGCCGAGGCGGAAGAACTCGCCGATCTTGCGGCCCTGGGTGGTGGCATAGGTGGCGGTCAGGCAAAGCTGGACGGTGCGTTCGTCGAACAGGTACAGAGCGCCGATGCCGGCGTGCAGGGATTCGACCAGGTAGGTCAGCACGTTGTCGGCCATCTCGGCCGTCGGCTGTTGCTCTCGCATCAGGGAGTTCAACTGGTTGCGTCCGGTCTTCAGCCAGTCGCGTGCCCGTTCGCCGTCGCGCGACTGCCGCAACGACTTCGTCATTTTCAGGAAGGCCTCGTCGAACGCGCACTGAACCTCGCTGAGGCGCGCGATGGCGTGCATGAGGAAGCCCAGTTCGTCTTCGGGCAGGCGCTTGGCGTCGATGGTCAGCGGCGCCGAGACGGCGATGTCGTTGTCGAGGTCGCCCGCGCCGACGGCGGCGGCGACGCGCGCCTTTTCGACGCTGTCGGCGATCAGGTCCTGCACCGTGGCGAAGGCGAGCTGCAGCGACTGCGTGACGCTGCGCGTGACCAGGAAAGCCACGGCGACGCCGCCGGTGATGATCATGGCGAGCATGAAGCCGATGAGCCCCGTGGCGCTGTTCTTTTCCTTCTCCGCCGCCTGTTCGAAGGCGCCGGCCTTGGCGATGGTGAACTCGGCGACTTCGCCGACGTTCTTCAGCACGGCATCGACGAGCTGGGCGCCGCGGCCGTCGTTCAGGGCCGCGGCCTCGGCGCGGCGCCCGCTGTGCGCCAGGGCCAGCGTCTCGTCGCGCACGGCGCGCCAGGCCGCCAGGTTCTTGTCGATGGCGGCGACCGTCGCCGCGTCGCCGAGGTAGCGTTCGCGCACCACGGCCATGTCCTGGTCGATGCGCGCCGTCGTCTCCGCCAGGGCCGGCAATTCGGCCTCGCTGCCCGTGGCGACGATGCCGCCGACGCTGCGCTGGGCGCCGAGGACGTCCGCCCTGACTTCGAGTATCGCGGTGGCGACGGCGAAGGGGTGCTCGAATAGATCCGTGCTGATCTTCGACAGCTGGGAGATGCTGCGGGCCCCGAGGAAGCCGAGCACCAGGGCGCCCACGAGTACGGCCGCAAAGCCGAAGAAAAGCCGGGTGACGATTTTCGTTCTGTCGAACATCGCTTGGTTCCCATCCAAGAGTTGTGGTACCGGAAAGCCGGCGCCAATAGTAGGCCTATTGGACGAAACTGTGGGAGGCATTCCGCTTCAATTGTCGCGACGACGCCAAGGCGGTCGCGGCTATCATCTATGCCTCGCAACAGGAGACCGCCATGAAGATCGCCAACAATGTCGCCGAACTCGTCGGCGACACGCCGCTGGTCAGGCTAAACCGCGTCGCTGTCGGCATCGACGCCGTCATCGCGCTGAAGCTCGAGTTTTTCAACCCGGCCCACAGCGTCAAGGACCGCATCGCCGTCGCGATGCTAGACGCCGCCGAAAAGGCCGGCAAGATCAAGCCCGACACCGTCATTCTCGAACCGACTTCCGGCAACACCGGCATCGGCCTGGCGATGGTCGCCGCGGCGCGCGGCTACAAGGCGGCTTTCGTCATGCCCGAAACCATGAGCCGCGAAAGGAAGCTCTTGCTGAAGGCCTACGGCGCCGAGTTGATCCTGACGCCCGGCGCCGCAGGCATGGACGGCGCCATCCGCAAGGCGCGGGAACTGGCGGCGTCCGACGCCCGCTATTTTATTCCGCAGCAGTTCGAGAACCCGGCCAACACCGAGATCCATCGCCGCACGACGGCCGCGGAAATCTGGCGCGACACCGACGGCAAGGTGGACATTTTCGTCGCCGGCGTCGGCACCGGCGGCACCGTCACTGGCGTCGGCGAAGCGCTGAAGGCGAAGAAACCCGGCGTGCGGGTCGTCGCCGTCGAGCCCGACGCCAGCGCGGTGCTCTCGGGCGGCCAGAAGGGTCCGCACCCGCTCCAGGGCATCGGTGCCGGCTTCGTGCCGGCCATCCTCAATACCAAGATCTACGACGAGGTCGTGCGGGTCAAGAACGACGACGCGCTGAACACGGCGCGGGAACTGGCGACGAAGGAAGGCCTGCTGGTGGGCATTTCATCCGGGGCTGCCGTGTGGGCGGCGCTGCAAGTGGCGGCACGGCCCGAGAACAAGGGCAAGCTGGTGGTGGTCGTGATTCCGTCGTTCGGCGAGCGCTATCTGTCGACGGCGCTCTACCAGCATCTCGAAGTCTGATCGGACTCGCGAAGGTCATTCCCGTCCGCCTGGCAAATATACGTTCACCGCCAGTCCCTTGCCGTTGGGACCGTCGACTATCTCGATGCACGCATTATGCAATTCGGCGACGCGGCGGCAGATGGCGAGCCCGAGGCCGGTTCCCGGCTGATCCTGCCCCGCGATGCGATAGAAGCGGTCGAACACCGCTTCGCGTTTGGCCGTGGGAATGCCTGGGCCGTCGTCGGTGACTTCCATCAGGAAACCATTGCCGCGGCGGCGGACGGCAATGGAGATGTGGCCGCCCGCCTGCGTGTAGCGGATGGCGTTGTCGACGAGGTTGCAGAGGAGCATCGACAGCATGTCAGCGTTTCCTGCGGGCATCGGCAAGCCGAACTCGACCTGGAGTTCCAGCACTTGGTCGCGGTGCAGCGCCAGCGGCGCCAGTTCCGCACACACGGCTTCGGCCAGCGCGCCCAGGTTCACCGGCGCGACGTCGGGCAAGGCCTGTTCGGGGTCGAGACGCGCCAACGTGAGCAATTGGCCGACCAGGCGTATCCCGCGTTCCACGCCGCGCTGCAGTCGATCCATGGCGCGCAGCCGCTCGGCTTCGCCGTCGGCGGCACGCGCCGCGTGCAACTGGGCCTGGATCGCCGCCAGCGGGGTGCGCAACTCGTGGGCGGCGTTGGCGGTGAATAGGCGCTCGCTCTCCAGGGCGGCCGCCGTG
>DAIEEM010000188.1 GCA_027325905.1 Rhodocyclaceae bacterium | reverse complement strand
GCTTTGCGCTACCCGCAAAGCATGATATTTGGATAATGGCGCTCGACGTCGGCGGCAGCGGTGCGCCCCGGACGGCAGGTGTCCGATTCCCTCCATGTCCCCCGGGCCGAAAAAGCGCCGGCCCTCCGCCTTTACTTGCGGAAATCGGACACCCGCCATCCGTGGCCGGAACCCTCGGTGCATGCCTTGAACTTCAAGACCACACGGTGCTTCCGGATCGGGCCGGTGGGGTGCCCTGTTGCGCGTAAGTAAAGGAGGAGGAGGCGGCTTTGCCGCCGACGGAGGACATGGAGCGCAGCAGGGCACCCCGCCGGCCCGATCGCGCACCAATGCCGATACCGGAGCAAGTTTCACTTCAGTAGCAGTGTTCGGGCGCCGGGAAGCTGCCGTCCTTGACGGCCTTGACGTAGGCCAGCACGGCGCCGTCGATGCTCTGCGCCGTCGCCATGAAATCCCTGACGAAGCGGCCCTTCTTGCCCGGATAGACGCCGAGCATGTCGTGCAATACCAGCACCTGGCCGTCGCAATCCTTACCCGCGCCGATGCCGATGGTGGCGCAAGCCTTGAGTTCCTGCGTGATTTCGCCGGCGAGCTGGGCCGGCACCATCTCCAGCACCATCAGCGCCGCGCCGGCCTGCTCCAGCGCGTGGGCGTCGGCCTTCATGCGCGCCGCGCCTTCCTCGCCGCGGCCCTGCACGCGATAGCCGCCCAGCGCATGCACCGACTGCGGCGTCAGGCCGATGTGGGCGCAGACCGGGATGCCGCGCGCGACCAGGAAATGCGTGGTCTCCGCCATCACCTCGCCGCCTTCGAGTTTGACCATCTCGGCGCCCGCGGCCAAGAGCCGCACGGCGTTCCTCAAGGCCTGCTCCTTCGATTCCTGGTAGCTGCCGAACGGCAGGTCGGCGACGCACATCGCGCGCTGCGCCATATGGCCGACGCATTCGGCGTGATAGACCATCTGCTCCATGGTCACCGGCAGGGTCGAGGTCTTGCCCTGCATGACGTTGCCGAGCGAATCGCCGACCAGGACGACATCCACGCCGCAGCGGTCCTCGAGCGCGGCGAAGCTGGCGTCGTAGGCGGTGAGCATGGCGATCTTCTCGCCCTCGCGCTTCATGCGCGCGAGTTCCGGCAGGGTGATCGGCTTGTTGCTGGCGAGGTAGGTCATCGGGAACTCCCGTTCAGCGGAAGACGAAATATACCGCGCCGAGTATGCAAAGTCCGGCCCACAGGAAGTCGAGCTTGAGCGGCTGCTGCATGTAGAGCACGACGAAGGGCACGAACACCAGCAGGGTGATGACTTCCTGCATGATCTTGAGCTGCGCCAGCGTCAGCTCGGTATGGCCGATACGGTTGGCCGGCACCTGCACCAGGTATTCGAACAGCGCGATGCCCCAGGAGGCGAAGGCGGCGATCCACCACGGGCGGTCGCCGAGGTTCTTCAGGTGCGCATACCAGGCGAAGGTCATGAAGACGTTCGAGACGGCCAGCAGCAGCGCGGTCTGCAGGACTACCGGCAGGCCCGGGTTCATGCGGCGATCCGTTCGACGGACTGGCCGGCGCAGGCGGTCAGCAGGCCTGCGATTCCGCCGTGGCCGGGAATCACGGCCAGCGGCGCGATCTCGGCCAGCGGCGCCAGCACGAAGGCGCGCTGGTGCATGCGCGGATGCGGCAGGATCAGCGTCGGCGTGGCGAGCGCGGCGTCGCCGTGCAGCAGCAGGTCGAGGTCCAGCGTGCGCGGCGCATTCTTCACGCTGCGCCGGCGGCCGAACCGCGACTCGATGGCGAAGAGTTCCTCGAGCAGCGCCAGCGGCGCCAACTTCGTCTCCAGCGCTACGACGGCGTTGATGAAGTCGGGCTGGTGCTTGAGGCCGACCGGCGCCGTGCGGTAGAGCGAGGAGGCGGCCACGCGCGTCGACTCGCGGATGCCGCCGAGCGCCGCGATGGCGGCCTTGACGGTGGCCTCCGGACTGCCAAGGTTGGCGCCGAGCGCCACGTAGGCCAGCGTCAATCCGCCGCCTCCGGCGTTGCGCCGTCCGCGGCCTTGCGGCCGCGGCCGCGGCTGCGGCGCTTCTTCTTGGCGGTGTCGGGCAGCAGCATGGCTTCGCGCCCGGCGTGGTCGACCTCCTGGAATTTCGTCCACCAGTCGGCGAGTTCCTGCGCCACCTCGCCGCTTTCCGCGCGCAGCAGCAGGAAGTCGTAGGCGGCGCGGAAGCGCGGCTGCTCGATCATGCGCAGCGGCGATTTGCCGGCGCGCTTGTCGAAGCGCGGCTGCAAGAGCCAGATGTCCTTGATGTCGCCGGCGATGCGGCGCGTGATGGCGAGCTTCTCGGCCTGCTGGTCGAGCACCTCGTCCATGGCCGCGAACAGCGCCGGCACAGGCAGTTCCTGCGCCGCCTTGCGCTCGGCCCAGTTCGCCAGCACCTCGTGCCACAGCAGCGTGGCAAAGAGGAAGCCCGGCGAAGTCGGCTTGTCGGCGCGCACGCGGAGATCGGTGCTGGCGAGCGCCAGCATGACGAACTTCTCGCCCAGCGGCTGGTCGAGGATGACGTCGAGCAGCGGCAGCAGGCCGTGGTGCAGGCCTTCGCTGCGCAGGCGCTTGAGGCATTCGACGGCGCAGCCCGAGAACAACAGCTTCAGCATCTCGTCGAACAGCCGCGGCGGCGGCACGTTCTCCATCAGCGCCGCCATTTCCTTGATCGGCGCGCGCACGGCGGGGTCGAGCGTCAGGCCGAGCTTGGCCGACAGGCGCACGGCGCGCAGCATGCGCACCGGGTCTTCGCGGTAGCGGCTCCGCGGCTCGCCGATCATGCGCATGGTCTTCTGCTTGAGGTCGTCGACACCGTGGTGGTAGTCGTAGACGGTCTCGGTGACCGGGTCGTAGTAGAGCGCGTTGACGGTGAAGTCGCGCCGCGCCGCGTCCTCCTCCATCGTGCCCCAGATATTGTCGCGCAGCACGCGGCCGTGCTCGTCCTTGAGCGTGTTTTCGTCGTGGGCGGCGCGGAAGGTCGATACCTCCAGGGTTTCCGAACCCATCATCACATGCACGATCTGGAAGCGCCGGCCGATGATGCGCGAGCGGCGGAACAGCGCGCGCACCTGTTCCGGCGTGGCGTCGGTGGCGATGTCGAAATCCTTGGGCTCGATGCCGGCGATGGGGTCGCGCACGGCGCCGCCGACGACGTAGCCCTTGTGGCCGGCGCCTTGCAGCGTCTCGCAGACGCGGCGCGCGTTGGCCGAGACCAGCGTGCGGTCGATGCCGTGGCGGGCGTGCGAAATCGTCGCCGGCGCGTGCCGGCTGGGTGCATCGCGCCGGAATACGCGGCGCAGCAGCTTGCGGATCATGCTTGAGGAATGCCCAATGGCGGCAAAGAGGCGGCGATGATACCTGAAGCGGCGCCTTACCGCAGGCTGATCACCGGCCAGCCCATCTCCCGCGCATGCTTGCGCAGCGTGTCGTCGGGATCGACGGCGACGGGATTGGCGACTTTCCGCATCAGCGGCAGGTCGTTGTGCGAGTCGCTGTAGAACCAGCTGTCCTCGAACGAGCCCCACCACCAGCCGAGCGATTCCAGCCACGCCTCGACGCGCTCGATCTTGCCGTCCTTGAAGGCGGGCGTGCCGCGCGCCTTGCCGGTGAATTTCCCGCCGGTCCATTCGGGCACGGTGGCGATCAGGTGCGGGATGCCGAACTCGCGGGCGATGGGGCCGGTGACGAAGCTGTTGGTGGCGGTGACGATGGCGACCAGCGCGTCGTCGTCGAGGTGGCGCTGCACCAGGGCGCGCGCCGGGGCGCCGATGATCGGGCGGATGCGCGCGGCGACGAATTCCGCGCGCCAGGCGTCGAGTTCGTAGCGCGCGTGGCGCGACAGCGGCGCCAACTGGAAGTCGAGGAAGGCATGGATGTCGAGCGTGCCGGCCTTGTACTGCTCGTAGAACTCGAGGTTGCGCGCCTCGTGCACTTCGCGGTCGAGCACGCCTTTCGAGATCAGGAATTGCGCCCATTCGAAATCGGAGTCGCCGGCGAGCAGCGTGTTGTCCAGGTCAAAAAGTACGAGTTTCATTCTTCCTCGGCACCGGGTTCGAATTGCAATTCCATGACTTCCTTGAGCAGCGGCAGCGTGGCCGGCCGCTGCCGTTCGAGGGTGGCGCGGTCGAGGGCGTCGAGCACGGCCATCAGCGAGGGCAGGTCGCGGCGGCCGTGGCGCAGCAGGTAATGGACGAGGCTCGGATCGACCTTCATGCCGCGCAGCAGGGCGTGGCGGGCCAGCGCCGCGGACTTTTCCTCGTCGGACAGCGGCTTCACCTCGTAGATCAGCGACTGGCCGATGCGCGTGCGCAGGTCCTCGCGCACGCCGAGCCGCAGCGGCGGCACCGGCCCCGACAGCAGCAGCGAGAGCCCGACCAGGCGCACGGAGTTGAAGGTGCGGAACAGCGCGACCTGCGCCTCGGCCGAGAGTCGGTCGACGTCGTCGACGATCAAGAGCCCGCCCGGCGCGACGTGCAAATCGGCGCCGGCCGCGGCGCCGCCGATCAGCAGCGTCGGGCGGCGCAGCGCCGCCGCCTGCGCTACGGCGGCCAGCAGGTGCGAACGGCCGCTGCCCGGCGGGCCCCACAGGTAGACCATGTCGAAGCCGCCGGGGTCGGCGAGCGCGCGCAGGCGGTCGACGAGTTCGGCGTTGATGCCGGCGACGAAATTGTCGAGCGATGGCGCCTGCTCCGGCTTGAGGTCGAGCAGCAGTTGCGTCATGCCGGGCCCCGGTAGAAATGACTGGCGAGGTAGAGCCGCCGCACTTCGCGCAGGCCGACCAGCAGGGCGGCGGAGGCGGGCAGGGCGAGCAGCACGCCGACGAAGCCGAAGAGCTGGCCGAAGGCCAGCAGGCTGAAGATCACCGCCAGCGGGTGCAGGCCGATGCGTTCGCCGACGAGATAGGGCGTCAGCAGGACGCCTTCGAGCACCTGGCCGACGCCGTAGACGACGAGCACGGCAACGACGGGGGAAAAGCCCTGGAACTCGAGCGCGGCGACGATGAGGGCGACCAGCAGGCCGGTGACGTAGCCGACGTAGGGCACGAAGATCAGCAGGCCGGTCAGCAGGCCGACGGAAAACGCCGAGGGCAGGCCGACGAGCCAGAGCGCCAGGCTGTAATAGACGGCGAGGATCAGCATCACCAGCAACTGGCCGCGCAGGAACTGCGAGAGCACGGCGTCGATGTCGGCGACCATGCCGATGGCCTTGGCGTGCCAGGCGCGCGGAATGGCGTTCTCGACGCGCCCGAGGATGCGGTGCCAGTCGAGCAGCAGGTAGAACATCGCCACCGGCGTCAGCAGCACCGTGGCGACGATGCCGAGCAGCGCGATGCCGCCGATCTTGAGCGACTGGAACAGTTTTTCGACGACGGAGTTCCAGCCGTCGGGGGACGACGCCAATGTCCGGCGCAGGAACTCGGCGTCGAGCCTGATGCGAATGCCATAATTGTTGCGCAGCCAGGGCACGACCTTTTCGTTGATCGTCGCCGATGCCTGCGGCAGGCTTTCGGCGGCGATGCGCGCCTCGTCGATGAGCAGCTGCAGCAGGATCAGCACCAGCGCCGCGAGGATGGCGCCGATCAGCAGCAGCATGGCCAGTACGCCGACGCTGCGCGGCAGGCCGAGCCTCTGCCAGCGATCCACCAGCGGATTGCAGATGTAGGCGAGGATGGCGGCGAGGAAGAACGGCGCCAGGATCGGGCTCAGCACTGCCAGCAGCCAAAGCAGCAGCAGGCCGGCGCCGATCCACAGCGCCGTTTGCAGGCGGTCTGGGAGGATCATTTCCGGTAAAATCCGGCGATTGCCGAGAAGGCACCACTTTACCATTCCGCTGGAAAACAGGCCGTGTCCTCATCTCCCAATCTGACTTACCGCGATGCCGGCGTCGACATCGATGCCGGCGACGCCCTCGTCGAGCGCATCAAGCCCGCCGCCAAACGCACCATGCGTCCCGAGGTGTTGGGCGGCATCGGCGGCTTCGGCGCGCTGTTCGAGTTGCCGAAGCGCTTTCGCGAGCCGGTGCTCGTCAGCGGCACCGACGGCGTCGGCACCAAGTTGAAGCTCGCGTTCCAGTTGCACAAGCACGACACGGTGGGCCAGGACCTCGTCGCCATGAGCGTGAACGACATCCTGGTGCAGGGCGCCGAGCCGCTGTTCTTCCTCGACTACTTCGCTTGCGGCAAGCTCGACGTCGCCACGGCGGCCACCGTCGTCGAAGGCATCGCCCGCGGCTGCGAACTGGCCGGCTGCGCGCTGATCGGCGGCGAGACGGCCGAGATGCCCGGCATGTACCCGGAAGGCGAATACGACCTCGCCGGCTTCGCCGTCGGCGCCGTCGAGAAGTCGCAGATCATCACCGGCAAGACCATCGTTGCCGGCGACGCCGTGCTGGGCCTGGCTTCCAGCGGCGCGCACTCCAACGGCTACTCGCTGATCCGCAAGATCATCGAGCGCGCCCGGCCCGACATGAACGCCGACTTCCACGGCCAGCCTTTTGCGCACGCAGTGCTGGCGCCGACGCGCATCTACGTCAAGTCCCTGCTGGCGCTGATGCGGGAACTGCCCGTCAAGGGCATGGCCCACATCACCGGCGGCGGGATCACCGAGAACGTGCCGCGCATCCTGCGCGACGAGCTGACCGCCCGCATCGACGCCGCGAGCTGGACCCTGCCGCCGCTGTTCCAGTGGCTGCAGAAGGAAGGCAAT
>DAIEEM010000246.1 GCA_027325905.1 Rhodocyclaceae bacterium | reverse complement strand
CGGCCACTTCCAAGTCAAAGAAATACCTAGGGAAAACCCGCGATGCCCCGCCTTGTCCTTGCCTCGACGTCCCCTTACCGACGCGAGTTGCTCGCCCGGCTGCAAGTCCCCTTCGAGACCGCCGCCCCCGACGCCGACGAGGCGCCCCTGGCCGGCGAAACGCCGCGCGAAACCGCCGAGCGACTGGCCGAAGCCAAGGCGCGGGCCGTCGCCGCCCTCTTCCCCGACAGCCTCGTCATCGGCAGCGACCAGGTCGCCTACCTGGGCGAGCAGCGCTTCGGCAAGCCGGGCAGCCGCGCCAACGCCATAGGGCAATTGCGCGCCATGAGCGGGAAGAGCATCGTCTTCCACACCGGGCTTTGCCTGCTCAACACCGCGACGGGCCGCGTCCATCTGCGCGGCATCCCGACCGAAGTGCGCTTCCGCGAGCTCTCCGACGCCGAGATCGACAGCTATCTCGACCGCGAAGACGCCCTCAACTGCGCCGGCAGCGCCCGCTCCGAAGGCTTAGGGATAGCCCTGCTCGAACATATGCGTGGCGACGACCCCAACGCCTTGATCGGCCTGCCCCTGATCGCGCTGTGCGACATGTTGCGCGCCGAAGGCATCGCCCTGCCTTGAATCCCCCCGCGGCAACGCCGCTTCACGGCGTTCTCTACCTATTGCCGACGGCCCTCGGCGACATCGCCTGGCAGACCTACCTGCCGCAGGGCACGCGCGATACGGCGTGCCGCCTGAACCACTTCATCGCCGAAAACGCCAAGACCGCCCGCGCCGAACTCAAGCGCATCGGCCATCCGCGACCCTTGCGCGAAGTCGCAATCGAGCAGTTGCCCGAGAAACTCCCTGCCGCGGAGATCGACCGTCTGCTGGCGCCGTTGGCGTCCGGCCACGACGTCGGCCTGATGTCCGAGGCCGGCTGTCCTGGCGTCGCCGATCCCGGTGCCCTGCTGGTGCGCCGTGCCCATGCGCTAGAGATCGCCGTCAAGCCCCTGGTCGGCCCCTCTTCGCTGCTGCTGGCGCTAATGGCGTCGGGGCTCGACGGCCAGCGCTTCGCCTTCCACGGCTATTTGCCGCAACGGGAACCTGAACGCTCACGGAAGATCGCCGACCTGGAAAAGGAATCGGCGCGGCAGAATCAGACGCAGCTCTTCATCGAGACCCCGTACCGCAACGCCCAGATGTTTCAGGCACTGCTGGCGGCCTGCCGACCGGCCACCCTGCTCTGTCTCGCCGCCGACCTGACCTTGGCAACCGAAGCCATCGCCACGCGCAGCGTCGCCGACTGGCGCCAAGCGCCGCCTCCAGCGCTGGAGAGGCGGCCGACCGTCTTCCTGCTGCTCAGCGCAGGCTGAAGCGCGACAACATGCCGACGGCGCCTTCGGCCATATCGGCGCCGAGCTGCTTGGCGAACTTCTCGGCGAGGTTCGGCTTCACCGTGTAGTCGCGCACATCTTCGGCCTTGATGACGTCGCGGGCGACGGAGTCGACGTTGCCCAACCCGTCGGCCAGGCCCATCTCGATGCTCTTCGCCCCAGTCCACATCAGGCCCGAGAACATGTCCGGCGTCTCCTTGAGACGCTTGCCGCGGCCCTTGCGCACGACGTCGATGAACTGTTGGTGGATTTCGTCGAGCATCTGCTGCGCGTGCGCTTTCTGCTCGGCGTTTTGCGGCGAGAAGGGATCGAGGAAGCCCTTGTTCGCGCCCGCCGTCAGCAGGCGCCGCTCGACGCCGAGCTTATCCATGGTGCCGACGAAGCCGAAGCCGTCCATCAGCACGCCGATGGAACCGACGATGCTCGCCTTGTCGACGAAAATCTTGTCGGCGGCGACGGCGATGTAATAGCCACCGGAAGCGCAGACGTCCTCGACCACGGCATAGAGAGGGATCTTCGGATACTTGGCGCGCAGGCGGTAGATCTCGTCGTTGATGATGCCGGCCTGCACCGGGCTGCCGCCCGGGCTGTCGATGAGCAGGATCACGCCCATCGTACCCTTGTCTTCGAAGGCCGCCTGGAGGCCGCTGATGACGTGGTCGGCGGCGGCATCGCCCTTGTCGCGGATCACGCCGGTGAGCTGCACCACAGCAGTATGCGGCTTACCGTCGCCGAGTCGGTCGCCTCCGCCTCCCCAGTCTACGGCGACGAACAATACGGCCGTCAGGTAGCCGAAGCCGAGCAGCTTGAAGAAAATGCCCCAGCGTCGGCGACGGCGCTGCTCGGCCAGGGCGCCGAGCGCGAGTTTTTCGATGATGCCTTTTTCCCAGGCGGGATCGTTGTTGTAATCCGACACGTCATTCGCTTTCTATGAGATAGATGCAGCCGTCCCTTTCGGTGACGGCCAGCGGCCGCAAGCCCTTGCCTTCGCACCGCCCGCCGAGACAGACCCCGCTTGCGGGATCATAAAGGGCGCCATGCACGGAGCAGATCAAGTATAAACCCGTGAAGTCGAAGAACTTGCCGGGTTGCCAGTCGATTTCGACCGGCACATGGGCACAGCGGTTCAGATAGGCATGGACGCGGCCGCCGTAGCGGATGGCGAAGGCCGGTTCCGCCGCTCCCTGCCATTCGGTAGCGAAACGCACGCCGTCGCCGCCATCGACAAGTTCGCCGCTGGTGCAGATCAGGCGTTCGCGCGCAGCCATGCCTTCACGTCGGCGATGCTGGCGGCGCAGTGGAGGGGCGCTGCCGCCTCCAGCAGGTCGCGTGGATGGGCGCCGTAGGCGACCGCCAGAGAGGCGACGCCGGCATTCCGCGCCATCAGCAGATCGTGGGTGGTGTCGCCGATCATCAGGGTCGCGTCCGGCGCGACACCGAACTCGTCCATCAGTTCGTCGAGCATCTGCGGATGCGGCTTGGAATGGCATTCGTCGGCGCAGCGCGTGGCATGGAAATACGCGCCCAGCCCGCTGCTTTCGAGAGCGCGCTCGAGACCGGCGCGCGATTTCCCCGTCGCCACGCCGAGAATGTAGTCGGCACGCGCCAGTTCGGCGATCAACTCCGCGACGCCGTCGAACAGGTTCACCTCGTGGTCGCGGGACAGGTAATGATGACGGTAGCGCTCGGCCACTTCGTGGTAGCGCGCCGGTTCCAGGCCGGGCAGTGCGTAGCGCAAGGCATCGACCAGGCCCAGGCCGATGATGTGGCGGGCGTGCTCGTCGGACGGCGGCGCGAGTCCGAGATCGCGCGCCGCGGCCTGCACGCTGTCCACGATCAGCCCAGCCGAGTCCATCAGCGTGCCGTCCCAGTCGAAGACGATCAGTTCAAAACGCTTGGCCATCGCCCCATTCCCGTTTTTCGTTGGCATCCAGCCGCGCGACGAATTCCCTCAATTCGACCGGCAATGGCACTGCGAATTCAAGCGGCGCAGCCGACAATGGATGCGGCAATGCCAACTTCGCCGCGTGCAGAAACATGCGTTTCAGCCCTACCTTTTGCAAGTCCTTGTTGAGCGCAAAATCGCCGTACTTATCGTCTCCCGCCAGTGGGAAGCCCAGGTGCGCGAGATGAACGCGGATCTGATGGGTGCGGCCCGTTTTCAATTCCACTTCGACGAGGCTGAAGTTCTGCCAGCGCGCCACCAGGCGCACGATCGAATGCGCCTCCTTGCCTTCCGGCGCGACGGCGACGCGACGTTCGCCTTCCGCTGTCAGATATTTCGTCAGCGGCAGCCGCACATGCTGCAACGCGTTGCGCCAACGGCCTTTAACCAGCGCGAGATAGCGCTTGCTGATGGCGCCGTCGCGGAACATGTCGTGCAGCCGGGTCAACGCCGCGCGCTTCTTGGCCACGATCAGCAGTCCCGAGGTTTCGCGGTCCAGCCGATGCGCGAGTTCCAGCAGTTTTGCCTGCGGCCGGGCGCGGCGCAACTGTTCGATGACGCCGAAGCTGACGCCGCTGCCGCCATGCACGGCGACACCGGACGGTTTATCGAGCACGATCAGCGCCTCGTCCTCGAAAACGACCGCGAACTCCCGCGCCGGGACCGCCGCCTTCTGCGAGGCATCGGCCACCCGTATCGGCGGCACGCGCACGCGGTCGCCGAGCGCCAGCTTGTAGTCGGCGCCGATGCGCCCCTTGTTCACCCGTACTTCGCCGCTGCGCAGGATGCGGTAGATGTGGCTCTTGGGCACCCCTTTCGCCCGACGCAGCAGGAAGTTGTCGATGCGCTGGCCGGCGGCGTCTTCCTCGACTTCGAGGAATGTTGCCGAATCTTTGCATAAATCATTCATCTCAAATACAATGTGCCTCGGTTTGCCGTTCCGCGACGGTGCGCCCGACGGCCCGAAGTGGCGTCGGTGGTACTACTCCCGGAACGTCGTTCCGCCCTCCGGCCAATCCGGTACGACGGCGGAACCTTGGTGCGGGACCCCCGACGGCCTGATTCTTGGCGCGGAAGAAAATCCCGTTCGCAGCAGCCCAAAACCCAGGGCACTTCGCTGGCCCGAAGCAGCGATACTACTTGAATGCGCGCTTTACAGGCACGAACGCGCTGCGCCGAGAACGTCTCGACGCGGCCCGAAACCAAGACCGACGTTTGCCACTTAGGCCACCACCGAATGACCTTCAACCCGCAAACCCGCCCCACGCCGCCCATGCACTGACATAGGCGGCATGCGGTCTTTCGTGCCTCCCGCGCGCGGGAGCACTATATGAAACGCATGCTGTTCAATGCGACGCAAGCCGAGGAACTCCGCGTCGCGATCGTCGATGGTCAAAAACTGGTCGACCTCGATATCGAATCGGCCGCCAAGGAACAACGCAAGAGCAACATCTACAAGGCCGTAATCACCCGCATCGAGCCCAGCCTCGAAGCCGCCTTCGTCGATTACGGCGCCGAGCGCCACGGCTTCCTGCCGTTCAAGGAAGTCTCGCGTTCCTTCTTCAAGCCGGGCATCGACGCCGGCAAGGCGCGCATCCAGGATGCGCTCCACGTCGGCCAGGAAATCATCGTCCAGGTCGAGAAGGACGAGCGCGGCAACAAGGGCGCGGCGCTGACCACCTTCATCTCGCTGGCCGGCCGCTACCTCGTGCTGATGCCCAACAACCCGCGCGGCGGCGGCGTCTCGCGCCGCGTCGAGGGCGACGACCGCCAGGAACTGCGCGACGTCATGGACCAACTCGACGTACCGCAAGGCATGAGCCTGATCGCCCGCACCGCCGGCATCGGCCGCGGCAAGGAAGAGCTCGAGTGGGACATGAACTACCTGATGCAATTGTGGCGCGCCATCGAAGGCGCCGCCAAATCGCAGTCGGGCGCCTTCCTCATTTATCTCGAATCCAGCCTGGTGATCCGCGCCATCCGCGACTATTTCCACTCGGAAATCGGCGAAATCCTCATCGACACCGACGACATCTTCGAGCAGGCCCAGCACTTCATGGCCACCGTGATGCCGGACAACGTCTCGCGCATCAAGCGTTATCGCGACGACGTGCCGCTGTTCTCGCGCTTCCAGATCGAGCACCAGATCGAGTCGGCCTACTCGCGCCAGGTCACCCTGCCCTCGGGCGGCGCCATCGTCATCGACCACACCGAAGCGCTGGTCTCGATCGACGTCAACTCCGGCCGCGCCACCAAGGGCAGCGACATCGAGGAAACCGCCCTGCGCACCAACTGCGAAGCGGCCGATGAAATCGCCCGCCAGTTGCGCCTGCGCGACCTCGGCGGCCTCATCGTCATCGACTTCATCGACATGGAATCGACCAAGAACCAGCGCGAAGTCGAAAACCGCCTGCGCGACGCGCTGCACTTCGACCGCGCCCGCGTCCAGACCGGCAAGATCAGCCGCTTCGGCCTGCTCGAACTGTCGCGCCAGCGCCTGCGTCCGGCGCTCGCCGAAACCAGCTACATCACCTGCCCGCGCTGCACCGGCACCGGCCACATCCGCTCGACGGAATCGGCGGCGCTGCACATCCTGCGCATCCTCGAAGAAGAGTCGATGAAGGAGAACACCGGCGCAATCCACTGCCAGGTTCCCGTCGACGTCGGCACCTTCCTGCTCAACGAAAAGCGCGTCGACATCGCCCGCATCGAGATGCGCCATCGCATCAACCTGGTGATCGTGCCGAATCGCCACCTGGAAACGCCGCAGCACGAAATCGTCCGCCTGCGCCACGACCAGTTGAACCAGGAAGGCCTCGCCCTGCCGAGCTACCAAATGGCGGAGAAGCCGGCCGAGGAAAACTACCAACCGCCCTCGGCGCAGAACGAAGCGAAGCCGCAGCGACTCGAAGCCGCCGTCAAGGGCATCACGCCCGACGAGCCGGCGCCCGTCGTCGCACCGAAGCCCGCCGTCAAGGCGCCGGTGGCGGCGCAAGCCGGCATCATCGCCAAGATATTCGCGTGGTTCAAGAGCAACAAGCAGTCGGCCGAACCCGTCGCCGAGAAGAAGGCCGAGAAACCGGCCCGGCGCGAGCGCGGGGAACGCGGCGAGCGCGGACGCGGTCGTGGCCGCAGCAAGGAAGGACGCGAGGAACGCGAAGAGCGTTCCCCCCGCCCGGACCGCAAGGAACGCGCCGAACCGCGCGGCGATCAGCCGCGTCAGCAGCAAGCGAAGCGCGAAGAACCCGCCGAGGGGCAACCCGCCCGCCGGCCGCGCGGCGAGCGCCAGGAACGTGCGGAACGTCCGCCCAAGGCACCGCGCGCCGAATCCGCGGCGGTGCCGACTGAAGCAGCGGCCGGCGCTTCTGCGCCCGCCGAAGGCGGGCCGCAAGCCGAAGGCCAACAGACCGAGGGCCGCCGTCGCGGCCGTCGCGGCGGTCGCGGCCGCGGCGAACGCCGCACCGAGGAAGGCGCCAGCGCCGATGTCGTCGAGACGTCCGTTACGCCGTCCCTCCAGACCGAGGGTGTCGTCGCTGCCGCAGCTCCGGCCGTAGTCGCCGAAGCGGCAGTCGCGCCCCGCGCCATGCCCTGGCCGACTCCCGTAGCCGAGGCGCCGGCGGCGCCGCAGCCCGAAGCCGCGCCCGCGGTTGCCGCGCCTGAAGTCGCTGCGCCTGTCGCGGCAGCCGTGGTCGAGCCAACCGTGATGGCCGAATCCGTCGCCGTGAAAGTCACACCGTCACCCACGCCCGCAGCGGAACCGATCGACCTGACGGCCAACCTGCAGCAGGCTGGGCTGGTGATGATCGAGACCGCAGCAGAAAATACAGCGCCTGCGGCACCCATTGTCGACGCGCCGAAGCCGTTGGGCCGCAAGCCGAAGCCCGTCGCGGTGATCGCCGCGGAACCGCTGCAGATGGTGGAAACCAAGCAAGACTGAGCGTTCGCAGCGGAACGCCGTCGAACGGGCACGCCACGCGTGCCCGTTTTATTTGGCGCGCATCGCCGCGATCAGGCCGCGCGCCGCGTCCTCGACAAGATCGAGCACGTGATCGAAGCCGTCGTCGCCGCCATAGTACGGATCGGGGACATCCTCATCGTCGAAATTCACCGCATAGTCGAGGAACAGGCCGAGCTTGTGCCGATGCTCGGTCGGGCAGGCGCGCCGCAGCAGGGACAGGTTGTCCGCGTCCATGGCCAGGATGGCGTCGTAGTGGATGAAGTCGAGATCATTGACGCGGCGCGCACGCAGTTGCGAAAGATCGTAGCCGCGACGCGTCGCCGCTTTGCACGCGCGCGTATCGGGCGGCTCGCCGACATGGTAGCCGTGCGTGCCCGCCGAATCGATCTCGAAATACGCAGCCAGCCCTTCGCGTTCCGCCAACGTGCGCAACACGCCTTCGGCGGTCGGCGACCGGCAGATGTTGCCCATACACACCAACAGGACGCTGACCCTGTCCATTGTCGCTCGATCGCCCTCTCCGCGATACGACTCAGCAGAATGCCATCGCCAGGACCGCCGGATCGTCCAGCAGGGTCAGCGTGAAGTACGCGGCGAAGCGGTAGATGAGCGGTAGCGCAGCTTCCATGTTCATGAACTCGGCCATAAAGGGCCAAGTTTACACGCTCGCCAACGCCCGCTCGATGCGCGTGTCGGCCTCGCGCGCCAGTTCGATGAGCTTGGCATCGCCGAGGACACGCATCATGCCGGACGGCGCGGCGAGTTCCACCGATATCCGTCCCGGCGCGATCTCGCGAATCACGGCGTTGCAAGGCAGCAGGCTGGCCACGTCGCTGTTCGCCGTGTAGGCCTCGTAGGCGAGGTTAGGATTGCAGGCGCCGAGAATCACGGTGGGCACGATTTCCTTGCCGGTCTTCTCCTTGATCTTGCTATGCATGTCGATGCGGGTGAGGATGCCGAAGCCCTCGGCGCCCAGCGCCTTGGTCACGCGCTCGACGGCGTGATCGACGGTATCGGGTATTTCGCGTTTGAAATTGATGGTCATGGTAATTCTCCTGGTGCGTCGAAATCAATGGTCCTCGCTCAATTCCAGCGAGACGGTCGGCGGTACTTCGAGAGCTTTCTTTACCGGGCACGCGGCAGCGTTCCTCAGCAGGCCGCCGATGTGATCGCGCGGAAAGCTCGGCGGCACCTTGAGCTTGAGCCGAACGTCGGTGAGGACGTGCTGGGCATTGAACACGGGCTCGAGTTCGACGGCGACGCCTTCGTGCGGCAAGTTCCATTTCCGGCAGTAGCGTTGCGCAAAATACGCCGTGCAGGCGCAAATGCCTGACAGGAAGATGTCGAAGGGCGAAGGCGCCTTGTCTTCGCCGAAGGGCGCCGGCTGGTCGGCATCGATAGAGAATTTTCCGCCGATGTCGGTGGCGATCCGCGCTCCGTCGAGCGCGTAGGAAACGATCATGGCAATTCCTTCAGATATGTTAGCGATGGCTAATATATCATTCGGCGCGACATCCGCCCGGATCGACAACCACCGTGCCATTCCGGCGACGTGCTCAGGGAGTGCTCCTGCCGGGCCGCGGCCGGCAACGGCCGCAAACTTAGCCTAAATCAATTTTTACGCGCCGGCGCTTGGTTATGATGGATACGGAGCGAATTTACATGAAAGAAATACAACAGGAACAATCGGCGGCGGACCGCGAGGAACCCGATGCAGCCGAGCTCGACCTCGCCGACGAGGACATCCTCGATGCGATGAAGCATATTCCCGGCTATCTCGACATCAGTACCGAGGACTTTCGCGCCGTCTATCACCTTGCCCACCGTCACGCCGCGGAACGGCTGTTCGGCCGCATCCGCGCGCGCCAGTTGATGCACGCCGGCATTCCGTCGCTGCCGCCGGAGATGATGCTCGACGAAGCCGCCCGAACGCTCGTACGCAGCGGCTACAAGAGCCTGCCGGTGGTCGACGGCCATGGCGAAGTCGTCGGCATGCTGACGGAAACGGACTTCCTCCGCCGCCTCCAGGCGGAGTCCTTTCTCGATCTGTTCTTGCGGCTCATCGACGATTCCTGCGAGATAACGCATCGCTGCCACGAAACGCCCGTCAGCGCGGCGATGACGGCGCCGGCCGTCACCGTCGGCATCGACGCGGGTTTCCGCGAGATCATGGCCGCGTTTCGTCGCCATCCCGGCCGCAGCGCGCCGGTGCTCGACGAGCGGGGCCGCGTTTGCGGACTGCTGCTGCGCAAGCACTTCCTTGCCGCCTTCAGCCTCGCCGAGTTGCCATGAGCTTGCGCCCGTACCTGCAAAAGATGCGCGGCACGACGCACGGCAGCCCGCCGCGCGTCGGCACCGGAGATATGCTGTGGTCGTGGCTCGGCAGCTTCCTCGGCATCGCCGTGCTCGCCCTGCTCGGGCAGGCGTATTTCGACGGCCGCGACCTGCCGTTGATGATCGGTTCCTTCGGCGCCTCGGCTGTGCTCGTCTACGGTGCGGTACGCAGCCCGCTCGCCCAGCCGCGCAACCTGATCGGCGGTCACGTGCTCTCCGCCGCCGTCGGCGTCGCCTGCTGGAAGCTCCTGCACCAGCAGCCCTGGCTGGCCGAAGCGGTGGCCGTGGCGACCGCCATCGCGCTCATGCACGCGACGCGCACGCTCCACCCGCCGGGCGGCGCGACGGCGCTGATCGCCGTCATCGGATCGCCGCAAATTCACCACCTGGGATTTTTCTACGTCCTGATGCCGGCCACCGTCGGTCCCGTAATCCTCCTCGCCATCGCACTGTTGGTGAACAACATCCCGCAGTCGCGCCGCTACCCGGAAATCTGGTTCTGAGCGGCTTCAGGCATACGCGGGCGCGAACGCCTGATCGCTATCCCCGGCCGGGCCGTCGCCGTTCCAATACGGCGAGATCTTGCGCAGTTGCGCGATGATCGGCTGCACGGCGGCGACGACGCGGTCGATCTCGGCTTCGGTGTTGTAGCGCGATAGCGAGAACCGTATCGTGCCGTGGGCGGCGGTGTAGGGAATGCTCATCGCGCGCATGACGTGCGACGGCTCCAGCGACCCCGAGGTGCAGGCCGAGCCGCTCGATGCCGCGATGCCCAGCTTGTTCAGCAGCAGCAGGATGCCTTCGCCCTCGACAAACTCGAACGCGATGTTGGCGGTATTGGGAAGACGATTGTCGGCATCGCCGGTGACGAAGGCGCGCGGCACTTGCGCAAGTATCCCGGCTTCGAGACGGTCGCGCAGACGCCTGACTTCGCTGTTTTCGAAGGCCATGTGTTCGAGCGCCAATTCGGAAGCGACGCCGAGGCCGACGATGGATGCCGAGTTTTCCGTCCCCGCCCTTCTGCCGCGCTCCTGATGGCCGCCGCGCAGCAGCGGACGGAAGCGCGTATTGCGGCGCAGGTAAAGCACGCCGACGCCCTTGGGCACATGCAGCTTGTGGCCCGATAGCGAGAGCAGGTCGATCTGCGTTTTCTTCAGGTCGATCGCCACCTTGCCGACTGCCTGCACGGCGTCGGTGTG
>DAIEEM010000209.1 GCA_027325905.1 Rhodocyclaceae bacterium | reverse complement strand
GGCCTCGGCCGTCCCTACGCCACCGTCCGCACCGGCGCCGGCGTCGTCACGCGCCGCGTCATGGACCGCGCCGACGAAGCCGGCCTGGTGTTCGCCTGCGACCCGACCTCGGCCGACGCCTCCTGCATCGGCGGCAACATCGCCATGAACGCCGGCGGCAAGAAGGCCGTGCTGTGGGGGACGGCGCTCGACAACCTGGCCTCGTGGCGCATGGTCACGCCAGACGGCCACTGGCTCGAAGTCGAGCGCATCAACCACAACCTCGGCAAGATCCACGACCAGGAGACGGCGACCTTCCGCCTGAAGCGCCTCGACGATGCGGGCCGCCAGTTGTCGGAGGAATTCCTCTCGATTCCCGGCAGCGCCTTCCGCAAGGCAGGGCTGGGCAAGGACGTCACCGACAAGTTCCTGGCGGGACTTCCCGGCGTGCAGAAGGAAGGCTGCGACGGCATCATCACGTCGGCGGTCTGGATCCTGCACAAGATGCCGCCGGTGGCGCGCACCGTCTGCCTCGAATTCTTCGGCCAGGTGCGGGAAGCGGTGCCGTCGATCGTCGAGATCACCGAACTGATGAAGACGCAGCCGGGCGGCGCCATCCTGGCAGGCCTCGAACATCTCGACGAACGCTACGTCAAGGCCGTCGGCTACGCGACGAAAGCCAAGCGCCACGGCCGGCCGAAGATGGTGCTGATCGGCGACATCGTCGGCGACTTTGAGCCCGCCGTGATGCGCGCCGCAGCCGAAGTCGTGCGCATCGCCAACACGCGCGGCGGCGAAGGCTTCGTCGCCGTATCGAGCGAGGCGCGCAAGAAGTTCTGGCTCGACCGCGCGCGCACTGCCGCCATTTCGAAACACACCAACGCCTTCAAGGTGAACGAGGACGTCGTCATCCCGCTGCCGCGCATGGGCGACTACTGCGACGGCATCGAGCGCTTCAACATCGAACTTTCGATCGCCAACAAGATCGAGCTGTGCAACGAGCTGGCGGAATTCCTGCGCGCCCCGGTGAATGAGCTGCCGCTGCACCTGGACGACGCCAGCCTCGACAAGAAGGAAATTCTCGGCGACCGTGCGGCGCAGGCGCTCGAAGCCGTCAACGAAGTGCGCGACCGCTGGCAACTCCTGCTCGACAGCCTCGACGCCCCCTGGCCGCCGAAGCGCCGCTGGCATCCGGTGCCGCCGCCCAAACCCCGGCCTGCGTCCTGGCACCCGGTACCGCTGGCCGCAGCGGCGACGAACACGGTGTTCCACAGGCTGCAGGACTACTCGGTGCGCGTCTCGTGGAAGACGGAACTCAAGCCGCTGCTGGAAACCATCTTCGACGGCAACGCCTTCCGGCCCATCCTGGCGAAGATCGACGCCATCCACCGGGAAGTCCTGCGCGGCCGCCTGTTCGTCGCGCTGCACATGCACGCCGGCGACGGCAACGTGCATACCAACATCCCGGTGAACTCCGACCGCTACGAAATGCTGCAGACGGCGTATCGGACGGTCGAGCGCATCATGCGCCTGGCCAAGCGCCTCGGCGGCGTGATTTCGGGCGAACACGGCATCGGCATCACCAAGCTCGAATTCCTCACCGAGGAAGAGATTCGCCCTTTCCGCGACTACAAGAACCGCATCGACCCCGAAGGCCGCTTCAACAAGGGCAAGCTGATGCCGAAGGCCGATCTGCGCGACGCCTACACGCCGTCCTTCGCGTTGCTCGGCGTCGAATCGCTGATCATGGAGCAGTCGGAGATCGGCAAGATTTCCGACATGGTCAAGGACTGCCTGCGCTGCGGCAAGTGCAAGCCGGTGTGCTCGACCCACGTGCCGCGCGCGAACCTGCTCTACTCGCCGCGCAACAAGATCCTCGGCACGGGGCTGCTGATCGAAGCCTTCCTCTACGAGGAGCAGACGCGCCGCGGCGTGTCATTGCAGCATTTCGACGAGTTCAACGACGTCGCCGACCACTGCACGATCTGCCACAAGTGCGTCAAGCCCTGCCCGGTCGACATCGACTTCGGCGACGTCTCGGTCGCCATGCGCAACTTCCTGCGCCGCCAGGGCAAGAAGAAGACCGCCCCCGGCACGCGCGTGGCGATGGCCTTCCTCACCGCCACCGATCCGGCGACCATCAAGTTGCTGAGAAGCGGCATCGTCGGCCTCGGCTATCGGGCGCAGCGCCTCGGCCACGTACTGGCGAAATCTTTCGGCCTGATCCAGGAAACGGTCAGGCATCCCCCGGCGACGCTGGGCCGTCCCGACGTCAAGGCGCAAATCGTGCATTTCCTCGCCAAGCCGCTGCCGGCCGGCGTGCCGAGCAGGACCAGCCGCGCGCTGCTCGACATCGAGGACGACGCGCTGATCCCGGTGATCCGCAATCCGAACAAGTCGAGCGAAGACTCGGACGCTGTCTTCTATTTTCCCGGATGCGGCTCGGAGCGCCTGTTCTCGCAGGTGGGACTCGCTACGCAGGCGATGCTCTACGAGATCGGCGCCACGACCGTGCTGCCACCCGGCTATCTGTGCTGCGGCTATCCGCAGACGGCGGGCGGCAATGAAACCGCCGGCCAGGCCATCACCACGCAGAACCGCGTGCTGTTCCACCGCGTCGCCAACACGCTCAACTATCTCGACATCAAGACCGTGCTGGTTTCCTGCGGCACCTGCATGGACCAGTTGCTGAAATACCAGTTCGACAAGATCTTTCCCGGCTGCCGCCTGCTCGACATCCACGAATACCTGATGGAAAAGGGCGTGAAACTCGAAGGCGTGCCGGGCGTGAAATACCTGTACCACGACCCCTGCCACACGCCGATGAAAACGCATGCGCCGGTCAAGGTGGCGGCTTCATTGATGGGACAGGAGGTGCTGCTGTCCGACCGCTGCTGCGGCGAGGCCGGCACCTTCGCAGTGTCGCGCCCGGACATCGCCACGCAGGTGCGCTTCCGCAAGGAAGAAGAAATTCACAAGGGCA
>DAIEEM010000208.1 GCA_027325905.1 Rhodocyclaceae bacterium | reverse complement strand
TTCCAGCAGGGCGACGAGGTCGGACTTCAGCCGCATCATGATCGGCTGGGTTTCCGGGTCGCCCATGCGGCAGTTGAATTCGAGCACCTTGGGCGCGCCATCCAGGCCGACCATGATGCCGGCATACAGAAAGCCGGTGTAGCGGATGCCGTCGGCGGCCATGCCTTCGACGGTAGGGTGGATCACCTCGCGCATGATGCGCGCATGCAGCTCGGGGGTGACCACCGGCGCCGGCGAGTAGGCGCCCATGCCGCCGGTGTTGGGGCCGGTGTCGCCGTCGCCCAAGCGCTTGTGGTCTTGGCTGGAGGCGAGTGCCAGCACGTGTTCGCCGTCGACCATGACGATGAAGCTGGCTTCCTCGCCGATGAGGCATTCCTCGATCACCACGCGGTGGCCGGCGTCACCCAGGGTGTTGCCGGCGAGCATGGCGTCGACCGCTGCGTGGGCCTCCTCGGCGGTCGTTTCGACGACCACGCCCTTGCCGGCCGCCAGTCCGTCGGCCTTCACCACGATGGGCGCACCCTGCGCATCGATATAGGCGTGCGCCGCGGCGGCGTCGGTGAAGGTGCCGAAAGCGGCGGTGGGGATGCCGTGGCGCGCCATGAACTGCTTGGCGAAATCCTTCGAGCTTTCGAGCTGCGCGGCCGCCTGCGTGGGGCCGAAGATCTTCAGCCCGGCAGCGCGGAAGGCGTCGACCACGCCCGCGGCCAGCGGCGCCTCGGGGCCGACCACGGTGAACGCGATGTCCGGGTCGCGGCGGACGAACTCGACCAGTGACGGAATCTCGGTCAAAGGCAGGTTGACGAGACCGTCTTCGGTCGCGGTGCCGCCGTTGCCGGGCGCAACGAATACTTGCGAAACGCGGGGAGATTGCGCGAGCTTCCACGCCAGTGCGTGTTCGCGTCCGCCGGAGCCGATGACGAGGATTTTCATGTGAGTGAGTGGTGAACAGTAAGCGGGGCGCGGTGAACGTTCGGAGGTGAGGACAGGCTTTTTCCGCTCACTGCTCACCGCTTATCGTTCACCCAGTAGTCAATGTCGGAAATGCCGCGTCCCGGTGAACACCATCGCGATGCCGTGCTCGTTGGCTGCGGCGATGACTTCGTCGTCGCGCATCGAGCCGCCGGGCTGGATCACGGCCTTGATGCCGGCCGCCGCCGCCTGGTCAATGCCGTCGCGGAAGGGGAAGAAGGCGTCGCTGGCCATCACCGAGCCGGGCACCACCAGGCCGGCGTGCTCGGCCTTGATCGCGGCGATGCGCGCGGAGTTGACCCGGCTCATCTGGCCGGCGCCGACGCCGACGGTCATGCGGTCTTTCGCATAGACGATGGCGTTGGACTTGACGAACTTGGCGACGCGCCAGGCGAACAGGAGGTCGTCCATTTCCTTGTCGGTCGGCGCGCGCTGGGTGACGGCCTTGAGTTCGGCGTTGAGCAGCACGTCGGCATCCTGCACCAGCAGGCCGCCAGCGACGCGCTTCATGTCGAGCTGGGCGACGCTGCCGCTCCACTTGCCGCATTCGAGCAGGCGCACATTCTTCTTGGCGGCGACGGCGGCGGAGGCCTCGGGGCTCACTTCGGGCGCGATGATGACCTCGACGAACTGGCGTTCGACGATGGCCTGCGCGGTCGCGCCGTCGAGCCGGCCGTTGAAGGCGATGATGCCGCCGAAGGCCGATTCGGGATCGGTCTGGTAGGCGCGGTTGTATGCGTCCAGCAGGTTGGCGCCGTAGGCTACGCCGCACGGATTGGCGTGCTTGACGATGACGCAGGCGGGCGCGGCGTCGAACAGCTTCACGCATTCGAGCGCGGCATCGGTGTCGGCGATGTTGTTGTAGGAGAGCTCCTTGCCCTGGATCTGCCGTGCCGTGGCGATGGTGCCCGCGGGCGCGTTCGCCTCGACGTAGAAGGCGCCGGCCTGGTGCGGGTTTTCGCCGTAGCGGCAGGTCTGGGCGCGGGTGAACTGCAGGTTCAGTTTCTCGCCGAAGGCTTCGCGCTCGCTGCTTTCGTTGAGTGCGGTCAGGTAGTTGCTGATGGCGCCGTCGTATTCGGCGGTGTGGGAAAACGCCTTCTTCGCCAGCGTGAAGCGGGTGGCGTCGGTCAGCGCGCCGCCGTGGGCCAGCATCTCGGCGACCAGCGCCGGGTAGTCGGCGGGGTCGGTGACGATGGCGACATGGCGGTAGTTCTTGGCCGACGAGCGCACCATCGCCGGGCCGCCGATGTCAATGTTTTCGATCGCGTCGTCGAGCGTGTGCGGCTTCGACACCGTGGCGACGAAGGGGTAGAGGTTTACGCACACCAGGTCGATGTAGCCCATGTCATGCGCTTGCATGGTGGCGACGTGCTCGGGCAGGTCGCGCCGCGCGAGGATGCCGCCGTGCACCCGAGGATGCAGCGTCTTGACGCGGCCGTCGAGCATCTCGGGAAAGCCGGTGTATTCGCTGACGTCGATCACGGCGAGGCCGGCGTCACGCAGCGCCTTGGCGGTGCCCCCGGTGGACAGCAGTTCGACGCCGGCGTTGGCGAGTGCGCGGGCGAAATCGACGAGGCCGGTTTTATCCGACACGGAGAGCAGGGCACGTTTGATAGTCATGATGAGGGTCAGTCGGAGAGGCCGTGTTCGCGCATTTTCTTGCGCAGGGTGTTGCGGTTGATGCCGAGCATGTCGGCCGCGCGCGTCTGGTTGCCTTCGGCGCGGTCGAGGATGTAGGCCAGCAGGGGCTTTTCCAC
>DAIEEM010000185.1 GCA_027325905.1 Rhodocyclaceae bacterium | reverse complement strand
TTGAACGCCGCGCAGACGAGCGGATGGAGCTGGATCGCCTTGCCCTCGACGAGCTGCGGCTCGAACGCCTGGATCCCGAGGCGGTGGAGCGTCGGCGCGCGGTTGAGGAGCACCGGGTGCTCGCGGATCACCTCTTCGAGGATATCCCACACCACCGGCGTCTCGGCCTCGACTTCGCGCTTGGCCGCCTTGATGGTCGTGGCGATGCCCTGCAATTCGAGCTTGTTGAATATGAACGGTTTGAACAGTTCCAGCGCCATCTTCTTCGGCAGACCGCACTGGTGCAGCTTCAGTTGCGGACCGACCACGATCACCGAGCGGCCGGAGTAATCGACGCGTTTGCCCAGCAGGTTCTGGCGGAAGCGCCCGCCCTTGCCCTTGATCATGTCGGCGAGCGACTTGAGCGGTCGCTTGTTCGCGCCGGTCATGGCCTTGCCGCGGCGTCCGTTGTCGAGCAGCGAGTCCACCGCTTCCTGCAGCATGCGCTTTTCGTTCTTGACGATGATCTCGGGCGCTTTCAGCTCAAGCAGGCGTTTCAGGCGGTTGTTGCGGTTGATCACGCGCCGGTACAGATCGTTCAGGTCCGAAGTGGCGAAACGGCCGCCGTCCAGCGGCACCAGCGGACGCAGATCCGGCGGCAGTACCGGCAGCACTTCCATGATCATCCAGTAGGGCTTGATGCCCGACTTCTGGAAGCCCTCCAGCACCTTCAGGCGCTTGGCGAACTTCTTGATCTTGGTGTCCGAGGTGGTGCCGTCGAGCTCCTTGCGCAGCTGCTCGATTTCATGCCCGACGTCGAGGTTGCGCAGCAGTTCGCGTATGCCCTCGGCGCCCATCGCCGCGGAAAACTCGTCACCATGCTCTTCGACCTTGGTCAGGTATTGCTCTTCGGTCAGCAGCTTGCAGCGCTGGATGTCGGGGTCGGCCACCATGCCGGCATCGGTCACGACGTAGGCTTCGAAATAAAGCACGCGCTCGATGTCGCGCAGCGTCATGTCGAGCACCAGGCCCAGGCGCGACGGCAGCGATTTCAGGAACCAGATATGCGCGACCGGGCTGGCGAGCTCGATGTGGCCCATGCGCTCGCGCCGGACTTTCGCCAGCGTCACCTCGACGCCGCACTTCTCGCAGATCACGCCGCGGTGCTTGAGGCGCTTGTACTTGCCGCACAGGCACTCGTAGTCCTTGATCGGCCCGAAGATCTTGGCGCAAAACAGGCCGTCGCGCTCCGGCTTGAAGGTGCGGTAGTTTATGGTCTCCGGCTTCTTCACTTCGCCGTAGGACCAGGAGCGGATTTTCTCAGGCGAGGCGAGTCCGATCTTGATCGAGTCGAACTCCTCGTCCTGCGTAACCTGCTTGAACAAATCGAGTAGTGCTTTCATCTTTCACTCCACAGTGGCGTGATGCACCTAAAAACCAAATTTCAAAATGGCCATGAACCGGCCCGGCGCGGAACACGAATTTGCCTGCGTTCCGCCGCCCCGATCTGCGGCATCAGTAGCGTTCCAGATCGATGTCGATGCCGAGCGACCGGATCTCTTTCACCAGCACGTTGAACGATTCGGGCATGC
>DAIEEM010000165.1 GCA_027325905.1 Rhodocyclaceae bacterium | reverse complement strand
GAACGGGCCCTGGTCGAGGTCGTTGGTGAACAGGGTCTCGATGCGGCGGATGCCGGCGTCGCGGATCTTCTTCAGCACCGCTTCGCTGAGTTCCTCGTTGGCCAGCGCGACGATCTCGCCGGTGTCCTCCGACACCACGTTGCGCGCCAGCACCTTGCCGATGAGGAAGTCCTCGGGCACCGAGATGCGCTGCGTGCCGTTGCTTTCCAGCTGACGCAGGTGGCGCATGGTGACGCGCTTGTCCTTGGCGACGATGACTTCGCCGTCCTTGTCCAGGATGTCGAAGCGCGCCAGCTCACCCTTGAAGTGCTCGGGCACGAACTCCATCATCGCGCCCTGGTCCATCAGGTCGTGACGATCGAAGCTGAAGAAGTGCGCCAGGATCTGCTCGTTGTTCAGGCCCAGCGCCTTGAGCAGGATGGTCACCGGCATCTTGCGACGGCGGTCGACGCGGAAGTACAGGATGTCCTTCGGGTCGAATTCGAAGTCCAGCCAGGAGCCGCGGTAGGGGATGATGCGCGCGGAGAACAGCAGCTTGCCCGACGAGTGGGTCTTGCCCTTGTCGTGCTCGAAGAACACGCCCGGCGAGCGGTGCAGCTGGGACACGATCACGCGCTCGGTGCCGTTGATGATGAACGAGCCCTTGTCGGTCATCAAGGGGATCTCGCCCATGTAGACCTCCTGCTCCTTGACCTCCTTGATCGTCGGTTTGGCCGCTTCGCGGTCCATGACGATCAGGCGCACCTTCGCGCGCAGCGCGCTGGCGAAGGTCAGGCCACGTTGCTGGCACTCGCGCACGTCGAACGCAGGCCGGGCCAGCTGGTAGCCGAGGAACTCCATGCGCACATTCTGGTTGTGCGAGACGATCGGGAAGATCGCCGAGAACGCGGCCTGCAGGCCTTCGTTCCTGCGCTGGTCCGGATGCGCTTCTTTTTGCAGGAACGATTCGTACGATTCGAGCTGGGTGGCCAGCAGGTAGGGCACCTGGATCACGCCTTGGCGGGTGCCAAAGCTCTTGCGAATCCGCTTCTTTTCGGTGAAGGAGTAGGACATGGACGCTCCGCTGCGCTGGACAGAAACAGTTTTTGCATGCGCTGGCGCCAGCGCCAGCGCATGCAGAAACCGTCGTTGCACGAGGACGCGCTTGAAGGCGCGAAAGCCCGAAAGGCCGCTGCAGCCTTTCGGGCCCCGTGCAAGCGTGGCCGCTTACTTGATCTCGGCCTTCGCGCCGGCTTCCTCGAGCTTCTTCTTCGCGGCTTCGGCGTCGGCCTTCGGCAGGCCTTCCTTGACCGGCTTCGGCGCACCGTCGACCAGGTCCTTGGCTTCCTTCAGGCCCAGGCCGGTCAGCTCGCGCACCGCCTTGATCACCGACACCTTGTTCGCGCCGACTTCGAGCAGCATGACGTTGAATTCGGTCTGTTCCTCGACCGCCGCGGCGGCACCGCCGCCGGCGCCCGGGGCGGCCACGGCCATCGACGCGGCCGAGACGCCGAACTTCTCTTCGAACGCCTTGACCAGGTCGTTCAGTTCCATGACGGTCATTCCGCCGACGGCTTCCAGAATGTCTTCTTTGTTCAGTGCCATTTGATTAACTCCTGCATTCGATGATTGGGTTGCGCATCGCCGGCATCAGGCCGCGGCGCCTTGCTCTTCTTCGCGTTTCTTCGCCAGTGCGGCCACCGAGGCGACGAAGCCGGTCAGCGGGGCCTGCATCACGCCCAGCAGCTTGGCCAGCAGTTCCTCGCGGCTCGGGATCGACGCCAGCTCCTTGACGCCTGCGGCGTCGAGCTTCCTGCCGTTGTAGGCTCCGGCGCGGATGACCATCTTGTCGTTGGTCTTCGCGAAATCGTTGATGACCTTCGCCGCGGCGACTGCATCCTCGGAAAAGCTGTAGATCAGCGGGCCGGACATTTCGTCGGCCACGACCTCGAACGCGGTTCCGGTGACGGCGCGTCGGGCCAGCGTGTTCTTCAGAACCTGCAGATGGACGCCGTTGCTGCGAGCTTGCGCGCGCAGTTTGGTCATCGGCTCCACGTCGATTCCTCGGTATTCCGCCAGCACCAGAGTTTGCGCCTTCGCCGCAAGCGCCGCGACTTCCGTCACGACGGCCTGCTTTTCAGTGCGATTCAGACTCAAGGTTGACTCCTGAAGAAAATGGTCGCGCCGCGACTGCGACGACGACCGGTTCGCAGCGTCCTCTGGAGATCAACAAGCCGGCCCGAGGCGGGACGGACTGCAGCTTCCAGCGGGTTCGCCATCTGCGTCGGCTTCGAATTCCGGGTCGCCCCGGCGTTCTCAATTAAGACATGCATCGCATCTCGCCAACGGTCTTGGATCGCCCGGCGCCTTGCCCGCGTTGCCGCAGGCCCGGCACCGACCCACCAAACTTGCTTCCACCAACACGGCCGCGGCTCAGCGCCGCGGCTGTCTCATGCATCGAATCAGGCAGCCGTGGCCGCAATGCTCGAGGTATCGACGCGCACGCCGATGCCCATCGTCGACGACACCGCGACCTTGCGCAGGTAGATCCCCTTCGCTGCGGCCGGGCGCGCCTTGTTCAACGCGTCGACCAGCGCCTGCAGATTGCTCCTCAGCGCGTCGGGCTGGAACGAAGCGCGGCCAATGGTCGAGTGCACGATGCCGGCCTTGTCGGCACGAAACTGCACCTGCCCGGCCTTCGCGTTGCGCACCGCACCGGCGACGTCGGGCGTCACGGTGCCGACTTTCGGGTTCGGCATCAGGCCGCGCGGACCGAGGATCTGGCCCAGCGCGCCGACCACGCGCATCGCGTCGGGCGACGCGATCAGCACGTCGAAGTCGATCTTGCCGCCCTTGATCTGCTCGGCGAGGTCGTCGAAGCCGACCAGGTCGGCACCGGCGGCGCGGGCTTCGTCGGCCTTCGCGCCTTGCGCGAACACCGCGACGCGCTTGGTCTTGCCGGTACCGGCGGGCAGCACGACCGAGCCGCGAACGACCTGGTCGGACTTGCGCGCATCGATGCCCAGCGCGACGGCGACGTCGATCGACTCGTCGAACTTGGCGACCGCGCATTCCTTGATCAGGTTCAGCGCGTCATCGAGCGCGTACAGCTTGTTCGACTCGACTTTCGCGCGCAGCGCGGCGTAACGTTTCGGGAGCTTCTTCGCCATGATTTACACCCCTTCCACAGTGACGCCCATCGAACGGGCGGTGCCGGCAATCGTGCGCACCGCGGCGTCCATGTCGGCCGCGGTCAGATCCTTGACCTTGGTCTTCGCGATTTCCTCGAGCTGCGCGCGGGTGATCGTGCCGACCTTGTCGGTGTGCGGCTTGGCCGATCCCTTCTCGAGCTTGATCGCCTTCTTGATCAGCACGCCGGCCGGCGGCGACTTGATGACGAAGGTGAACGACTTGTCGGCGTAAGCGGTGATCACCACCGGCAGCGCAAGCCCGGGTTCCATGCTCTGCGTCTGGGCGTTGAACGCCTTGCAGAATTCCATGATGTTCAGCCCGCGCTGACCCAGCGCCGGGCCGATCGGCGGCGACGGATTGGCCTTGCCGGCCGGAACCTGCAATTTGATGAAGCCGACGATTTTCTTCGCCATGCTGTGCTCTCCTGTCGAGTACGAACGCCCGGCATGCACCGGGCTCCTCGCTGCTGCGGCCATCGGGGCCCGCAGCAGCGGGCCCGGGAGACGTCGCGCGCCGGGCCGCCCCTCGCGCGATCGTGCGGCCGGCTGTCGCCGGCCTCAGACGGTGCAGGTCAGACCTTCTCGACCTGCTGGAATTCGAGTTCGACTGGCGTCGCGCGACCGAAAATGGTCACCGACACACGAAGTCGAGATTTTTCGTAGTTCACTTCTTCCACATTCCCGTTGAAGTCGGTGAACGGACCTTCCTTGACGCGAACCATCTCGCCGGGTTCGAACAGCACCTTCGGCCGCGGCTTCTCGACGCCTTCCTGGATCTGGCCCAGGATCTTGTCGACGTCGCCCTGACTGATCGGCGCCGGGCGGTTCTTCGCTCCGCCGACGAATCCGGTGACCTTGCTGGTGTGCTTGACCAGGTGCCAGGTCGCGTCGTCCATTTCCATCTCGACCAGCACGTAGCCGGGGAAGAAGCGACGCTCGGTGATGGTCTTGCGACCATTCTTCATTTCCTGCACTTCCTCGGTCGGCACCAGGATGCGGCCGAACTTGGATTGCATCCCGGCGCGGTCGATCCGCTCGCGCAGATTGCGCTCGACCGCCTTCTCCATGCCGGAGTAGGCGTGCACCACGTACCACTGCTTCTGGCCGGCAGGCACGGCATCAACCATATCGACCACTCCGTTCAATGTTTCCAACCAAGGATCAGGTCGTACAGCAGCCACTCGAGCGACTTGTCCGTGAGCCAGAGAAAAATCGCCATCAACAGGACGAAGCCGAACACGATCGCAGTCATCTGGATCGAATCCTTGCGTTCGGGCCAGACGACCTTGCGCACCTCGCGGACGGACTCCCGAGTATAGGCAATCAAAGCCTTGCCTGGCTCGGCAATCAGGAATAACCCTGACGCAAGAGCAAGAAGAAGCAGCAGCGCGACGACGCGCACCCAGGCCAGATGGCCGGGCACGAGGTAGTACGCCGCGAACGCGGCGACGAAAGCTGCTGAGGCCATCCCCAGCTTGGCCTTGTCGGCGGTTGTGGAGACGGTTTCTACGTTGGGATGGGCCATGCTGGACGATTTGAGCTGAATCCGTGGGTGGCAGGGGCAGAGGGTCTCGAACCCCCAACCTTCGGTTTTGGAGACCGACGCTCTGCCAATTGAGCTATGCCCCTACGCAATCCTTGCGATCGTCACTCCATGATCTTCGCGACGACGCCTGCGCCGACGGTGCGGCCGCCTTCGCGGATCGCAAAGCGCAGGCCCTCTTCCATCGCGATCGGCGCGATCAGCTTGACCGTGATGCTGACGTTGTCGCCCGGCATCACCATCTCCTTGTCCTTCGGCAGCTCGACCGCACCCGT
>DAIEEM010000155.1 GCA_027325905.1 Rhodocyclaceae bacterium | reverse complement strand
GCGACCAGCGCCGAGTATTCGCCCAGGCTGTGGCCCGCGACCAGCGCCGGCAGCGGGCCGCTTTTTTCGAGCCAGAGCCGATAGACGGCGATGCCGGCCGTCAGCATCAGCGGCTGGGTATTGACCGTCTGGTTCAGCGCGTCGGCCGGCCCAGCCGTCACGAGTTGCCAGAGATCGCGGCCGAGCGCGTTCGACGCTTCGTCGAAGGTGGCGCGAATGACAGGGCTATCGCCGTAGGCGGCCATCATGCCGAGCGATTGGGAACCCTGTCCGGGAAAGACGAGCGCGAATTTCATAAGATTTTCGACCTAGAACTTGAGGAGCGCGGCGCCCCACGTAAAGCCGCCGCCGACGCCTTCGAGCAATACCGTCTCGCCACGCTTGATGGTGCCTTTGCGCACGGCTTCGTCCAGCGCCAGCGGAATCGACGCGGCCGACGTATTGCCGTGGCGGTCGACAGTGACGATACATTTCTCCGCCGGCACATGCAGTTTTTTCGCCGTCGCCGAGAGGATGCGGACGTTGGCCTGGTGCGGAATCAGCCAGTCCAGTTTCTCGACGGACACGCCCGCCGTTCCGAGTACCTCGTTGGCGACGTCGGCCAGCACTTTCACCGCGAACTTGAAGACAGCCTGGCCGTCCATGCGCAGGAAGGGATCGCCGGTCACCTGGCCGCCGCCGACCTGGCCCGGCACGTTGAGCATGCCGTGATGACTGCCGTCGGCATGCAGCGATGTGGCGAGAATGCCGGGCTCGTCGCTGGCTTCCAGCACCACGGCGCCGGCGCCGTCGCCGAAAAGCACGCAGGTGCCGCGGTCGGTCCAGTCGAGAATGCGCGAGAACACTTCGCTGCCGACGATCAAGGCGCAGCGATGGGAACCGGAACGGATGAATTTCTCGGCGACCGACAAGGCATAGACGAAGCCGCTGCACACGGCCTGCAGGTCGAAAGCGGCAGCGCCGTTGGCGATGCCGAGCTTGGCCTGCAGCAGGGCCGCCGTGCTCGGGAAAATATAGTCGGGCGTCGACGTGGCGACGATGACGAGATCGACGTCGGCCGCCGTCCGTCCCGCCGCTTCGAGCGCATGGCGACAGGCCGGCAGCGCGAGCTCGCTGGCGGTGACGCCGGGCGCGGCGAGGTGGCGGGCCTTAATGCCGGTGCGCTCGACAATCCACTCGTTCGAGGAATCGAGACCGTGCGCGGCGATCAGTTCGGCGTTGCCGACGGGAGCGCCGGGCAGCATGCTGCCGGTGCCGGTGATGCGGGAAAATTTCGCTGTCTGGATCATGCGGCGGCAGGCATGGCCTGGGCCATGCGCGATGCGATTTTTTCGGGTAAGCGCTGGCGCGCGGCCTCGGCGGCGCGCTCCAGCGCGGTGAAAAACGCCAGGACATCCGCGGAGCCGTGGCTCTTGACGACGATGCCGTTGAGGCCGAGCAGGCTGGCGCCGTTGTAGCGGCGGTGGTCGAAGCGGCGCTTGAAGGCACGTATGGCGGGCAGCGCCATCAATGCGCCCAGCTTGGTGAGGACGTTGCGCGAGAACTCTTCCTTCAGGCTGTTGCCGATCATCTGCGCCAGACCCTCCGAAGCCTTGAGGACGACGTTGCCGACGAAGCCGTCGCAGACGACGACGTCCGTCGTTCCCTTGAAGATGTCGTTGCCTTCGACGTTGCCGTAGAAATTGAGGCCGCTGTCGCGCAGCATTTCGGCGGCGCGCTTGACGACGTCGTTGCCCTTGATGTCTTCCTCGCCGATGTTCAGCAAACCGACGCTCGGGTTCGGCTT
>DAIEEM010000143.1 GCA_027325905.1 Rhodocyclaceae bacterium | reverse complement strand
CGCGCCGTGTCGCGGGCGCTGGCCGGCAGTTGCGAAGTGCCGCTCGGCGCCTACGCCACCATGCGCGCCGGCAAGCTCTGGCTGCGCGGCTTCGTCGCCCTGCCCGACGGCACGCGCATGGCGCGCGCCGAACTCGAAGGTCCGGCCGACACCGATCCCGAAGCGCTCGGCCTGCAGCTCGCCGACGCGCTGCGCGCCCAGGGCGCCGCCGACATCCTCGCCGCGCTCGGAGGCTGAGTGAGCGGCTCGCACGGCCGCCCGAAGGGGCGCCAACCACGACCCGGAGCCGCGCAGCGGCGAACCGCCGTCACCCCCTCCCTCGGGAGGGGGCGGGGGGAGGGGCTTCAGTGAGCGCGCCGCTTGCGGGCCGCCACATCGTCATCACGCGCCCGGCCGGGCAGGCGAGCCACCTGGCGCAAGCGCTCGTCGCGCTGGGCGCCAAACCCGTGCTGTTCCCGGTGCTCTCGATCTTCGACGTCGAGGACAAAGGCCCGCTGCTCGACGTCGCCGCGCGTCTCGACGACTTCGATTGGGCGGCTTTCGTCAGCCCGAATGCGGTCGAGAAGGCGCTCGAGCCCATCCTCGCCCGCCGCGCCTGGCCGGCGCAGTTGCGCGTGGCGACGGTCGGCCGCAGCAGCGAGCGGGCGCTGGCCGCTTTCGGCATCAGCCAGGTCGCGGCGCCGCAGGAGCGCTTCGATTCGGAAGCCCTCGTCGCCCTGCCCGAACTCCAGGACATGGCGGGCAAGAAGGTGCTGATCTTCCGCGGCGACGGCGGCCGCGAACTGCTGGGCGACACGTTGAAGGCGCGCGGCGCGACGGTCGAATACGTCGCCTGCTACCGTCGCGGCAAGCCCGATCTCGATCCCGCGCCGCTGCTGAAGCTGTGGAGCGACGGCCGGCTCGACGCCATCACCGTCACCAGCAGCGAGGGTCTCGCCAACTTCGTCGACATGGTCGGCAAGCTCGGCCAGGCCTGGCTGCGCAAGACGCCGACCTTCGTGCCGCATGCGCGCATCGCCGAGGCGGCGCGCGCGCTCGGCCTGCATGAAATCGTTCTTACCGGTCCCGGCGACGACGGCCTTGTCGCCGGGCTTGCCGCCTACTTCGGAACCGCCGTCCATGCCGCCTGATCCGCAAAACCCCGCAACGCCGGAAGCCGCCGCCGCACAGACGCCGCCGGCCGCGCCCGCGGCGCCGAACGCCGCGCTGCGGCGGCCGTCGCTGCTGATCGCCGCCATCGCCCTGCTGCTGCTCGGCTGGCAGTGGGCGGAGACGCGCAGCCGCCTCTCCGACGTGCGCGAGGAACTCGCCAAGCGTCTGTCGGAAAGCGACGCCGTGGCCGCCGCCGCCCGCACGCTGGCGAAGCAGACGCAGGAAGACGTGCTGTCGCTGCAGGCCAAGGTCGGCGCGCTCGACGCCAAGCTCGCCGAAACGCAAGGCCAGCAGATGGCGCTGGACGCCATGTACCAGGAACTGTCGCGCAGCCGCGACGAGCGTCTGCTCGCCGAGATCGAGCAGACCGTGACCATCGCCGCGCAGCAACTGCAGCTCGCCGGCAACGTCGAGGCGGCGCTGATCGCCCTGCAAGGCGCCGATGCCCGCCTGGCGCGCGCGCCCAACCCGCGCCTGCTCGGCCTGCGCACGCTGCTGGCGCGCGACATCGC
>DAIEEM010000136.1 GCA_027325905.1 Rhodocyclaceae bacterium | reverse complement strand
TTTCCGCTCCGCCGTATGCGGCAAGGACATCCGCCTATCCGTCGGCGCCCGAGCCGGCCACCGTCTCGCTTTCCCAGCGGGACGCGCCGACCGACGAAAGCTTTCTGGCTACGGCCTACGTGCGAAGCAAGCCGTCCGCGGCGAACGTTTCCAGTACGAAAACTTCGCGCGCGAACCCCTCGGGTGAATGCACGGTCAAGAGCGGCGGCCGCCGCGACATGGCGGACTGCCTGCGTCGCCTGGTCCGGCAGTAGCGCTCGCCGGGCGGGTGCGGAAGGCTCCCTGCCCCTATGCTAGACTTCACGGCTGAGTGAAACAGATCGACCGGGAGCGGCTTCAAGCCGCCGCTCTCCGAGGCGACGGGCTAAATGGGGAACCGCGGCAGGCACTCTAACGGCTGCCGCCTGCGAGTAACTTACATCGGTGGCCGACCGTCACGCATGAGAATCCTGCTCGCCGAAGACGACCGCATCATCGCCGACGGTTTGGCGCGCGCGTTGAAGAAGGCCGCGTATGCCGTTGATCATGTCGTCACGGGTGCGGACGCCGACGCCGCGCTGGCCACGCAACAGTACGACTTGCTGATTCTCGATCTGGGGCTGCCCAAGCTTTCCGGCATCGAGGTCCTGAAGCGCCTGCGCAGCCGCAAGAATCCGACGCCGGTACTGATCCTGACGGCCCAGGACGGCATCGAGGATCGCGTGCGCGGGCTCGACGCCGGCGCCGACGACTATTTGACCAAGCCCTTCGCCCTGCCTGAACTGGAGGCCCGCGTCCGTGCGCTGACCCGCCGCGGCACCGGCATGCCGACGCAGATCGATTTCGGCCCGCTGACCTACGATCAGGCCGAACACGTCGTTCGCATCGATGGCCAGGTGGTTGACTGTTCGGCGCGCGAACTGGGCTTGCTCGAAATCCTGCTGCTGCGCGCCGGCCGACTCGTCAGCAAGGAACAGCTAGTCGACCATCTCTGCGGCTGGGGCGAGGAAGTCAGCACCAACGCCATCGAGGTTTATGTCCATCGCCTGCGCAAGAAACTCGAGATCAGCGGCGTGCGCATCGCCACCCTGCGCGGACTGGGCTATTGTCTCGAGAAGCCGGCCGAGCCGGCCGCGACGGCGGGCGGCGATGGCGACGGTTCCTGAGCGCACCACCGTGGCCGCTGCCACCACCTCGCGCCGCGGGGTGTTCGGCACGCATGGGGAATTGAACTCCCTGTTCGGCGAGATCCTCGATTGGATGCTGGCGCCGCTGCTTTTCCTCTGGCCCATCTCGATCGCCGTCACCAACCACGTTGCCAACCAGATCGCGGACCAGCCCTACGACCAGGCCTTGTCGGAAAACGTCGCCGCCATCGTCCGCCTCGTGAAGATAGACGGCAATCGCGTCAGCGTGAATTTTCCGGCACCGGCGCGGGCGATGCTGCGGGCCGACGAGTTCGATACCCTCTACTACCAGGTGACGGGTCTGCACGGCGAACTGGTGGCCGGCGACCGCGAGATTCCCTGGACCGAGATTCCCAAGGATGTCGCTACCGACGAAATCCTGTTTCGCGACGACACCATCAACGGCGAGGAAATCCGCGTCGCCTATTCGTTCCTCGCCGTGCCGCCGGGGCGCGTGCCGGTGCTGGTGCAGGTGGCCGAAACGCGCAACAAGCGCAGCAATCTCGCCTCACGCATCATCTCGGGCGTGCTGCTGCCGCAGTTCGCCATCATTCCGCTGGCGGTTATCCTCGTCTATATGGGGCTGTCGCGCGGCATCGCACCGTTGAACCGCCTGCAGGCGCGCATTCGCCGCCGCCGGCCCGGCGACCTGTCGCCGATTCCCATTCGCGGAGTGCCCGAGGAAATCCGTCCCGTTATCCTCGCCCTGAACGATATGATGCAACGTCTGGAGGAAAATCTGCAGGCGCAGGAGCGCTTCATCGCCGACGCCGCGCACCAGTTGAAAACGCCGCTGACCGGCCTGAAGATGCAGACGGAACTGGCGTTGGCGGAAACCGATCCGCAGCAGTTGCGCGAGTTCGTCGTGCGCATTGCCGCCGCGACGCAAAGCGCCGCCCATCTGACCAGCCAACTGCTTATGCTCGCGCGCGCCGAAGCGAGCCACGAGAAGATCCATTCGGTCGAAGCCGTCGATCTCGAACTGCTCGCCATGCGCGTGGCCGAGGAATGGGTGCCGCAGGCAATGGCGGCCGGCATCGACCTCGGCTTCGAAGGCACCGGCTGGCCGCTGGCGATCGACGGCATTCCCGCGCTGCTGCGCGAACTGCTCAATAACCTGATCGACAACGCCATCAAGTACACTCCGCGCGGCGGCCGCGTCACGGTCATGACGCGCACCGGGACGCGGGCGCTTCTTGAGGTCGAGGACAATGGCATGGGCATTCCCGAGGTCGAGCGCGGGCGCGTTTTCGAACGCTTCTACCGGGTGCTCGGCACCGATGCCGACGGCAGCGGCCTGGGCTTGCCCATCGTGCGCGAAATCGCCGACCTGCATCGCGCCGACATCCGGCTGACGACGCCATCCGGCGGCCAGGGCACCTTGGTGCAGCTCAGTTTTCCGCGCCGCCACGCCGGGCCCGATGCGGCCGCCGGTTCGGCATGAGGCGTAGGATGAGAAACGGGAAGGGAGGAAGAGATCGATGCGGCTGACGCAAAAACACCAGGAATACTGGTATAGGAATCTATTTGTCACCGCCGTACTGCTGCTGCTGTGGTTCGCCGTCAGCTTCGTCGACAGCTATTTCGCGCGCGAACTCAACAGCATCGTCGTCCTCGGTTTTCCGCTGGGGTTCTATATGGCCGCCCAGGGCGCCCTCGTCGTCTATGTCCTAATCATATTGTTCTACTTCCGCTACATGAACAACCTGGACAGGGAATACGGCGTCCATGAAGGGGAAGACGAGTGAGCGGCGAACGGCAGTGGCCGGCAATGTAGCCGCCACGGCGGTCGGCGCGCTACGCGCCGTCGTCGAGGTGGCGATGCTCGCTTTGCTCGGGCAGGGGCTGGTGGCCCTCGTCGCCGGCCGCGGCCGCGACGCCAATCCGATCTACCGGCTGTTCCGGATCATCGGCGCGCCGGCCGTGCGCACGGTGCGTCTTGCCGTGCCGCGGCGTATCGTCGACCGACATCTCCCGTATGTCGCCTTCTTCGTCCTTTTCTGGCTCTGGATACTGCTGGCCTATCTGAAGCGGATACTGCTGAACGGCGGGCCATAAGCTCGACGGGGGCGGCCCCTGCAGTTGAACGGATGCGCATCGACGCCGCTGCGTAAGAGTGCCGTCAGGTTGAATTGTTAGAGTCTGCGCCACACCAAGGGAATCCGCTGATAAAGAATCGGGAGGCGCTATGTCCGCCAACTCCATCAACTGGGCTGCGATCGACAACGATCCACGCTTTCAGAGGCTGCGCACGAAGAAGTCGACGTTCCTGACCTGGCTGATGGTGCTATCCACGGTTTACTACTTTCTGTTGCCGATCGGCGCCGCCTACTTTCAGGATCTTTTCAGGGTGAAGGTCTTCGGCGTGGTCAATTTCGGCATCCTGTTCGCGCTCTCGCAGTTCGTCGTCGCCTGGGGTATCGCCGGTTACTACATGGCGCGGGCCAGGGCATACGACGCCATGGCGCAGGAACTCATCGACGACGCCCACAAGATCAGAGTCCAGTGACGCGATGCACTCGCTGAAAAACAAGATGGCGCCCGGCGCCATGGCCGTCCTCCTGTCGCTGCTCTCGCTGCCGGCGCTGGCGCAGGGCGCGGTGAAGGACGAATACAAGTGGCTGACCTTCGCCGTCTTCGGCGCCATCATCGCCGTCACGATGTTCGTCACCTACTTTGCCGCCCGGCGCGTCAAGACCGCCAAGGACTTCTACACCGCCGGCGGCGGCGTCTCCGGCATCCAGAACGGCTGGGCGATCGCCGGCGACTACCTGTCGGCCGCATCCTTCCTCGGCATCGCCGGCCTGATCTCGATCTGGGGCTACGACGGCTTCATGTATTCGGTGGGCTGGCTGGTGGCCTACATCACGGTGCTGCTGGTAATGGCCGAGCCCTGCCGCAACATCGGCAAATACACGCTGCCCGACATCCTCGCCTACCGCAACGACCCGCGCAAAGTGCGCGTGGTCGGCGCCTTGTCCGTGGTGACCGTGTCCACCTTCTACCTGACCGCGCAGATGGTCGGCGGCGGCGTGCTGGTGAAGACGCTGATCGGCATCGACTATGAAATCTCCGTGATCGCCGTCGGCGTGCTGATGCTTGGCTACGTGCTGTTCGGCGGCATGGTGGCGACGACCTGGGTGCAGATCATCAAAGCCGTGCTGCTGGTGACCGCGTCCATCGTCATGGTCATCCTGGTGTGGAGCCAGTACGGTTTCTTCGGCGACTTTTTCGACGCCGTGGTGAACGATCCGAAGGTGCAGGCGCGCGTCGCCCAGATTCTCGGCGACGCCGCCAAGAACATGACGCCGCAGGAACTCGGCCAGCGCTTCCTCGAGCCCGGCCTGCTGTTCAAGGCGCCGATCGACCAGATTTCCCTGGGCATGGCGCTGGTCTTCGGCACCGCCGGCATGCCGCACATCCTGATGCGCTTCTTCACCGTGCCGACGGCCCAAGAAGCCCGCAAATCCGTGGTCTGGGCCATGGCCATCATCGGCGGCTTCTACGTCCTGACCCTGTTCCTCGGCCTGGGTGCGGCGATGAAGGTCGGCCCGAGCGCCATCATCGGCACCGATGCTGGCGGCAACATGGCCAACCCGTTGCTGGCGCAAGCCCTCGGCGGCGGCCGCGACAGCCTGCTCGGCAACTTCATGCTGGCCTTCGTTTCGGCCGTCGCCTTCGCCACCATCGTCGCCGTCGTTGCCGGCTTGGTGCTGGCGGCCGCTTCCGCCATCGCCCACGACGTCTACGTCGGCGTCGTGCGCGGCAACAACGCCTCCCAGGTGGAGCAGGTGCGCGCCGCCAAGATCGCCACGGTGGTCTTCGGTGCGCTCGCCGTCGCCATCGGCATCGCCGCCAAAGGCCAGAACGTCGCCCATCTGGTGGCCCTGGCGTTTGCCGTGGCCTCGTCGGCGAATTTCCCCTGCGTGTTCCTGACGATGTTCTGGCGCCGCTGCAACACGGGCGGCATCGTCGCCGGCATGATCGTCGGCACGGTGGCGGCCATCGGCCTGGTGCTGGTTTCCCCGGACATGACGTATCCGCTCGCGGTCAAGGCCGCCAGCGAGAAGGCCATCGTCGTTGCCGCGGACCGGCTCGCCAAGCTCGATGCCGAACTGGCCGCGCTCGCCGTGCCGCGCATGAAGCTGAACGCCGACCTCGCCGCGGCTGCGGGCGAAGCCGCCAAGGTGCCGATCCGCGCCGCCATCGAGAAGGCGACGGCAGCCGAGACCGAGTCCGAAGCCCGGATCAAGGCCGAGATCGCCGCGACCGCGAAGACCAAGGCCGCCGCGCAGAAGAAGATCGACGACCTCCACGGCGCCACCACTTCGCTGATGGGCCTCGAGAAGCCGCTGTTCGCACTCAAGAATCCGGGCTTGATTTCGATCCCGCTCGGCTTCCTGGCCGTGTTCGTCGGCTCGCTGTTGTATCGCGACAAGCGCGCCGAAGATATGTGGGACGAGTTGTACGTGCGCCAGAATACGGGCATCCTCGCCGCCAAGGCGGGCGGCGCCCACTAAGGGCAATAGGAGGGGGAGAGGGGAAAGGCCCCCGCGTGTGCGGGGGCCTTTTCTTGTGTGCGAATCTTCGATCGGCGCGGGGTTTCGGCTATAATCATGCGCTCGTTTGCGCCGCCAGCTTTGCCGGCGCAACGGCCAGGTAGCTCAGTTGGTAGAGCAGCGGATTGAAAATCCGCGTGTC
>DAIEEM010000131.1 GCA_027325905.1 Rhodocyclaceae bacterium | reverse complement strand
CGCCGGCGAACAGGGCCGCGGCTTCGCCGTCGTCGCCGACGAAGTGCGGAAACTCGCCGAACGCACCACGGCGTCGACCAGCGAGATCGCCGGCATGATCGGCCGCATCCAGCTTGGCACGCACGACGCCGTGGCGAGCATGACGGAAGGCGAGAACCAGGCCAGCCAGGGTGTGGCGCTGGCCAACCGCGCCGGCGAATCCATCGTCCGCATCCGCGACAGCGCGCAGCGCGTTACCGACGTCGTGACGGCGATCGACGATTCGATCCGCGAGCAGAGCGCGGCGAGCGGCGAGATATCGAGCCGCATCGTGCGCATTGCCGAGTCGGCGGCGGAAGGCGCCGGCGAGGTGAGCCGCACCGCCGCCGCGGCGCGCGAACTGCAGGATATGTCGCGCGTCCTGCGCGACTCGATGGGGCGCTTCCGGCTGGCCTGATAGCGCCGGCCGCATGCCGAGTGCTTGTCGGCAAGCGACCCGGCGGGCCGGGCTCAGCCGAGCTTGGCGCGCTCTTCGCGCTGCACCTGCGTGACGAAGCGCTGCAGATCGTTTTCCTGCGCATTCGTCAGCTTGAGGAACTGGCAGCCGAGCCGTGCGGCGTGCATGCGGCCGCGCGTGACGGCGCCGACGAAGCGCACAGTCATGTCCGCTTCCAGCGTGCCGTAGCGGCCGAGGTCGATGACGGCGCCCGTGATGACGTCTCCGACGGCGAAGGGCAGCGACTCCTCGCGGGTTTCGAGGCCGACGCCGCCGAGGCCGATGTCGACCACCGCCATGTCCCATGGCGCCGCCGCCGCGCCGAACTTGAAGCTGCAAGGCCGGCGCTGGGTGAGGGGCAGCGACAGGCGGAAGAAGTCGCGCCGCTGCATGCGCACGTATTTGTCCGGGATCGAAGTGGCGAAGGCCGGACGGTTCTTGTAGGTCGTCCGCCAGACGCGGCTGGCGAAGAACTGGTTGCGCACGCCTTGCGGATTGGCGACGAAGAAGGTGCGCGGACTCTGCAGCAGGCGCTCGTTCGCGGCGTCGCTGCCGCCCCAGTCGAAGATCAGGGTGTCGGTATCCTCGTTGACATCGAGCAGCACCGTAAGCAGGGTGTCGCGGCCTTCGTCGAAGGTCACGTTCACGAGTTCGCCGTCGTTGATCAGTTGGCGCAGATAGAACACGATCTCGCGCCGGAAGGTGATGTCGAACGATGCCGCGTCGTCTTTGCCGGTCGGGATCATGGTGGCGAGTGGGAACTTGCAAGGTGTGCGTCGACGAGTCCCGCCATTTTAGCGACGGCCGCGGCGTCCAGGCAATCGACCGACGCGAGCCCCGTCGTCGCCTTGAGCCAGGTCAGTTGCCGCTTGGCGAACTGGCGGGTGGCGAAGATGCCGCGGTCGCGCAGTTCGGCGGCGGGCAGCCGTCCTTCCAGCATTTCCCAGACCTGGCGGTAGCCGACGCAACGCATCGACGGCAGGCCGCCGTCGAGCGCGTAGCGGCGGCGCAGCATTTCGACTTCGTCGACGAGGCCGGCGGCGAGCATGGCGTCGAAGCGCTGGGCGATGCGCTCATGCAGCACGGCGCGCTCGCCGGGCAGCAGGGCGAGCGCCAGCAGGCGGTAGGGCGGCACCTCCTGCACCTGCCGCGAGAAGATGGCGTCGAGCGGTTCGCCCGTCAGGCGCACGATTTCGAGCGCCCGCTGGATGCGCTGGGCGTCGGCGGGGGCGAGCCGCGCCGCCGTCGCCGCATCGAGCCGCGCCAGGTCGGCGTGCAGGGCCGGCCAGCCGCGCACCTGCGCTTCGGCTTCGATGGCGGCGCGCAACGCCGCGTCGGCCGGCGGCAGGTCGGCGAGGCCGTAGCGCAGCGCCTTGAAGTAGAGCATGGTGCCGCCGACCAGCAGCGGCACGTTCCCGCGCGCCGCGATTTCCGCCATGACGCGCAGCGCATCGGCGCGAAAGTGCGCGGCGGAGTAGCGTTCCTCGGGCGAGACCAGGTCGATCAGGTGGTGCGGAAAGCGATCCAGCGTCGCGCGGTCGGGCTTGGCCGTGCCGATGTCCATGTCGCGGAATACCTGCGCCGAATCGACGCTGACGAGCTCGACGGGAAAGCGCGCGGCGAGTTCCATGGCGACGGCGGTCTTGCCGCTCGCCGTAGGGCCCATGAGGAGAATGGCGGGCGGAAGAGTCATTTGCCGCGCATGAAGAGCTTGTCGAGGTCCGGCATGGTGAGCTGCACCCAGGTCGGGCGGCCGTGGTTGCACTGGTCGGCGCGTTCCGTGGCTTCCATTTGGCGCAGCAGCGCGTCCATTTCCGGCAGGGTCAGCGCGCGGTGGGCGCGCACGGCGCCATGGCAGGCCATGGTGGCGAGAATCTCGTTGCGGCGGAATTCGACGACGCGGCTGGCCGGGTGCTCGGCGAGCTCCGCCAACAGGCTGCGCATCAGGGCAGCGACGTCGCCGTCGGCGAGCAGCGCGGGCACGGCGCGCACCGCCAACTGCCGCGGGCCGGCCGGCGCGACAGCGAAGCCCAGGTTCAACAAGGCGCCGGCGTTTTCTTCGGCGCAAGCCATCTCCCGCGCGTCGGCGGCGATCAGCGCCGGCACCAGCAGCGCCTGCTGCGCCGGCGGGCCGGCGACATCGAGCGCGTTCTTGAGCTTCTCGTAAAG
>DAIEEM010000116.1 GCA_027325905.1 Rhodocyclaceae bacterium | reverse complement strand
CGCGGTCGGCGCCGGCACGGCGACACTCGCCATGAGCGTGCGCCAGGACATGGTGAACGGCCACGGCAGTTGCCACGGCGGCTTCATTTTCGCGCTGGCCGACTCCACCTTTGCCTACGCCTGCAACAGCTTCAACCATCGCGCCGTCGCCGCCGGCGTCGACATCAACTTCCTCGCGCCGGCCCATCTCGGCGACGTCCTCACCGCCGTCGGCCATGCCCGCCACCAGGGCGGGCGCAGCGGCGTCTACGACATCGAGGTAAGCAACGCGGACGGCAAGCTGGTCGCCGTCTTCCGCGGCCGCGCCGCGCGCGTCAAGGGCCATTTCTTCGAAGCGCCGGAAACTGTTGGATAATTGCGGCTTCGCAGAGGAAAATCCATGAGCACCCGCACCGGCCTCGACGCCATCGAAAACGCCAGCCGCGACGAAATCGCCGCCTTGCAACTGCAACGCATGCGCTGGTCCTTGAAGCACGCTTACGACAACGTCGCGCACTACCGCGCCAAGTTCGACGCCGCCGGTGTGCGTCCCGACGACCTCAAGGAACTCAAGGACCTCGCCAAGTTCCCGTTCACCACCAAGCAGGACTTGCGCGAAACCTATCCCTTCGGCATGTTCGCGGTGCCGCGCGAGAAGGTGGTGCGCGTGCATGCGTCGTCCGGCACCACCGGCAAACCCACCGTCGTCGGCTATACGCAGCAGGACATCGACACCTGGGCCAAGCTGATGGCGCGCTCGATCTACGCCGCCGGCGGCCGTCCCGGTCACAAAGTGCATGTCTCCTACGGCTACGGCCTGTTCACCGGCGGCCTGGGCGCCCACTACGGCGCCGAGCGCCTCGGCTGCACGGTCATTCCCTTCGGCGGCGGCCAAACCGAGAGACAGGTGCAGTTGATCCTCGACTTCGAGCCCGACATCATCATGGTGACGCCCTCCTACATGCTCGCCATCGGCGACGAGTTCGTGCGCCAGGGCCTCGATCCGGCCAAGTCTTCGCTGACCATCGGCATCCACGGCGCCGAGCCGTGGACGCACCTGATGCGCGAAGAGATCGAACGCCGCTTCGACATGCACGCCGTCGACATCTACGGCCTCTCCGAAGTCATCGGTCCCGGCGTGGCCAACGAGTGCGTCGAGAGCAAGGACGGCCCGGTCGTCTGGGAAGACCATTTCTATCCCGAGATCATCGATCCCGCCACCGGCGCCGCGCTGCCCGACGGCGAACTCGGCGAACTGGTGTTCACCTCGCTGACCAAGGAAGCGCTGCCGGTGGTCCGCTACCGCACGCGCGACCTGACGCGCCTGCTGCCGCCGACTTCGCGCGCCATGCGCCGCATCGGCAAGATCACCGGCCGCTCGGACGACATGCTGATCATCCGCGGCGTCAATGTCTTCCCGAGCCAGATCGAGGAGCAGATCCTCAAGACGCCGAAGCTCTCGCCGCACTACCTGATCGAAGTCGCACGCGACGGCCATATGGACACCGTGGCGGTCAACGTCGAAATGAAGCCCGAGTTCGCCACCGCCACGGCGGCCGAGAAGGAATACGCCGCCCACGAACTCGCGCATCACATCAAGTCCTACATCGGCATCTCGACGCAGATCCGCATCGTCGAAACCGGCGGCGTCGAGCGCTCGGTCGGCAAGGCCAAGCGCGTGGTCGACCGGCGGCCGAAGGACTGATTTGGGCGGTTCCGCGGTGGTAGCCTACTTCCGCCGCTCCACCCTCAGCAGCGACAGCACCATCTCGCGCACGGCCTCGCGGTGGCCGGGGTTGAGGCGGCGAAACTGGCGCACCAGTTCCATGTCGCTTTCGGTCGGCGCCGGCTCCTTCGCCGAATAGGCAACGCGCGGCGCATCGGCCTCGCCGAAGCGCAGCCATTCCGGCGTCACGCCCAGCCAAGTAGAAAGCGCCCGACGAGGTGATCGAACGCTACAATCCGGCGGCGCTGGCGCAGTAAGCTTGGTCCGTCCGGCAGCCCGCGATTTCCCGACCCCGTTTCCTGCGGTCTACTTGCGAGCCGCTCTCGCCGAGCGGGGCTTCCCGCGCTTTTCGTCCGAGGTGATAAAGCCGATAGGCCGCTTCGGCTGATCAGGCGGGGTAGTCAGTTGCCGGATGGCCTCGAAGATTTGTCTCAGTTGCGCGCGGGTATTGTGAGCGATGGAATCGTGCCGCATCGCCAACGCTTCGGTCTTGCGTTCCAGTTCTTCCAACCGCTCGCCGAGGTCGCGATGCGTCGCCGCGAGTTCGCGCACTCGAACGAACGTTCGCATGATCTCAATATTGACGGCGATGGCGCGCGGGCCGCCCAGCACGGACGAAAGCATGGCTACGCCTTGCTCGGTGAAAGCATAAGGCGCGGTACGACGGCCGCCATGGGTCGAACTTGAGGTCACAGATTGTGACCTCAAGACGGCAAGATCCTGTTTCTCAAGCTGAAACATAAAATCTTCCGGAAAGCGCGCCAGGTTGCGCTTAACTGCCTGTACCAGCACTTTGGTTTGTACGTCGTAAAGCTCCGCCAGATCGGCATCGAGCATTACGCGTTGCTCGCGCAGCACCAGGATGCGGCTGCCGATCAATGATTGCCGTGGTGCAACGATTTGCCCGCTGTTCACTGGCTCTCTCCCGATTGGCGGTACGAGAATTGTACGGCGGCGCCCGGCCATGTCAATTGATTAACGCGGCCCGTCGCGTCACAATGCTGGTACGCTCCGAAGCCCAAAGCGGGGCGGTGCCGGCAAGGAAATGCGACAATAGCGCCCCATGCAATCCGCTGCCCATGCCTGCGGCCTAGAGCCCATCGAGACCGCCAGCCGCGACGAGATCGCGGCGCTCCAGTTCGCCCGCCTGCGCGCCACCCTCGTCCACGCCTACGAGCGCGTGCCGCATTACCGCGAGAAGTTCGACAGCCTCGGGCTGGTGCCGGACGACCTCAAGTCGCTCGCCGACCTCGCCAAGTTTCCCTTCACGACGAAGGAGGACCTGCGCCGCACCTACCCCTTCGGCATGTTCGCCGTGCCGATGGACGACATCGTGCGCATCCACGCCTCCTCGGGCACCACCGGCAAGCCGACCGTCGTCGGCTATACGGCCAGGGATATCGACACCTGGGCCGGGATCATGGCACGCTCGATCCGCGCCGCCGGCGGTTCGCGCACCGACATCATCCACGTCACCCACGGCTATGGCCTGTTCACCGGCGGGCTCGGCGTGCATTACGGCGCCGAGCGGATCGGCTGCGCCGTGGTGCCGATCTCCGGCGGCCAGACCGAGCGCCAGGTGCAGTTGATCCAGGACTTCAAGCCGACCATGATCGTCGGTACGCCGTCCTACGTCATGAACATCATCGACGAGTTCGCGCGCCAGGGACTCGATCCGGCCGCGTGCAGCCTCAAGCGCGGCATGTTCGGCGCCGAACCGTGGGGCGAGGGCATGCGCCAGGAGATGGAAACGCGGCTGGGCATCGCCGCGATGGATCTTTACGGCCTCTCGGAAGTCATGGGTCCGGGCGTGGCTGCCGAGTGCATCGAGAGCCGCGACGGCCCGACCATCTGGGAAGACCACTTTTTTCCGGAAATCATCGATCCGGCCACGGGCGCGGTGCTGCCGGACGGCTCGCCCGGCGAACTCGTATTCACCTCGCTCTCCAAGGAAGCGCTGCCGGTGATTCGCTATCGCACCAAGGACCTCACCACGCTGTTGCCGCCGAGCGCGCGCAGCTTCCGCCGCATCGGCAAGATCACCGGGCGCTCGGACGACATGCTGATCATCCGCGGCGTCAATGTCTTCCCGAGCCAGATCGAGGAGCTGATCTTGCGGACGCCGAAGCTCTCGGCGCACTACCAGATCGAAGTGACGCGCCGCGGCCACCTCGACGATCTCGCCGTGCGCGTCGAACTCAAGCCCGAGCATGCCGGCGCGCCCGACGCGGTGCGCCAGGCCGCCGCCTGGGAACTCCAGCACCACATCAAATCCTACATCGGCATCAGCACCAAGATCGAGGTCGTCGAACAAGGCGGCGTCGAGCGTTCCGCCGGCAAGGCGAAACGCGTCATCGACAAGAGGCCGAAGGAATGAAGCGCCATCACTGGCCCTGGACGTTCATATTTTTCAGCGTCGTCGGCACGGCCTGCCTGTTGGTCGGCGTCGCCGCGCTTTTCGGCCTGTTGAAGGACGTGCATCCGCTGTTCCGCGACGAACTCGGCGGCTGGGCGCTGATCGTCTCGGCCATCGCCTGCTTCCTCACCGGCGCTTTCCCGCTGGTGCTGCGGCGTCTCGCCGAAAGGGAAGGCGCCTGATGGCGGCCGATCATTTTTCCGGCGCCGCCGCCGGTTACGCCAAGTTCCGCCCGGGCTATCCCGAAACGCTTTTCGACTGGATTGCCGCCCAGACCGCGGCGCACGATTTCGCCTGGGACTGCGGCTGCGGCAACGGCCAGGCTTCGGTGCCGCTGGCCGCGCGCTACGGCCGCGTCGTCGCCACCGACCTCTCGGCACGCCAGGTCCATGAGGCGGCGGCGCATCCGCGCATCGAATACCGCGCCGCCCCCGCCGAGGCGAGCGGCCTGGCGGACGCCAGTTGCGACCTCGTCGTCGTCGCCCAGGCACTGCACTGGTTCGACTTCGAGCGCTTCTACGCCGAAGCCAAGCGCGTGCTGAAACCCGGCGGCGTGCTCGCCGCCTGGACTTACCAGTTGTTGCGCGCCGAACCGGGCATCGACGAAATCTTCGCCGATTACTACGGGCGCGTGCTCGCCTCGTGGTGGCCGGCCGAACGCAAGTGGGTGGACGACGGCTACCGCAGCCTGCCCTTCCCTTTCGCCGAAATCGCCGCGCCCGCCTTCGAGATCCGCCTGCAATGGACGCTCGCCGACCTACTCGCCTACTTGCGTACCTGGACCGCCACGCGCTACCTGGGGCAGGCCGAGAACCGCGACCCAACGCTGCCGTTGGGCGAAGCGCTGCGGCCGCTCTGGGGCGAAGGCACGCGCGAGATCGTCTGGCCCATCGCCATGCGCGTCGGCCGCGCCTAGCCGCCGCCCCATGAGCAAAGCGGCTCCCTATGCCGGCCTGACGCCGGATCGCGTGCTCGACGCCGTCGAGAGCGCCGGCTTCGCCTGCGACGGCCGCCAACTGGCGCTGAACAGCTTCGAGAACCGCGTCTACCAGATCGGGCTGGCCGACGGCAGCCAGGTCGTCGCCAAGTTCTACCGCCCCGGCCGCTGGAGCGACGCCGCGATCCTCGAAGAGCACGCTTTCACGCGCGAGCTGTTCGCCCGCGAGATTCCCGTCGTGCCGCCGCTGGCGGCCGCCGGGCGCACACTGCACGCGCACGCCGGCTTCCGCTTCGCCGTGTTCCCGAAGCAAGGCGGACGCGCGCCCGAGTTCGACCGGCCGGAGATCCTCGAATGGATGGGACGCTTTCTCGGCCGCATCCATGCCATCGGCGCGCTGGAACGCTACGCCGCGCGCCCCGCGCTCGACATCGCCGCCTTCGGCGAGGAGCCGCGCGACTTTCTGCTGGGCAGCGGCTTCATACCGGCCGAACTCGAAGCCGCATGGAGCAGCGTCGTCGACCAGGCGCTCGAAGGGGTGCGCTACGCCTATGAGCGCGCCGGCAAGGTGGCGGCGCTGCGCCTGCACGGCGACTGCCACAAGGGCAACGTACTGTGGACCGACAGCGGCGCAACGAGCGGCCCGCACTTCGTCGACTTCGACGACAGCCGCAGCGGCCCGGCGGTGCAGGATTTCTGGATGCTGCTGTCCGGCGACGAGCAGACGATGGGCGTCCAACTCGGACAGATCTTGCGCGGCTATGAGCAGTTCCGCGAATTCGACGACCGCGAACTGCATCTCATAGAAGCCCTGCGCACCCTGCGCCTGATCCACTACAGCGCCTGGATCGCGCGCCGCTGGCACGATCCCGCTTTCCCCGCCGCCTTTCCCTGGTTCGGCACGCCGCGCTACTGGCAGGACCGCATCCTCGAATTGCGCGAGCAGATCGCGCTGATGAACGAAGCGCCGTTGCGGCCGGTCTGACGTAGTATTCGCGCTGCAAACGTGAAGGACGGCCATGGAAACTGCGATCCTCGGCGGCGGCTGCTTCTGGTGTCTCGAAGCTGCGCTGCGCCAGCTCGACGGCGTCGAATCCGTCGTCTCCGGCTACTGCGGCGGGCATGTCGAGAGCCCGAGCTACCGCCAGGTCTGCAACGGCGACAGCGGCCACGCCGAAGTGGTGCAGGTGCGCTTCGATCCCGGCATTATCGATTACCGCACGCTGCTGGAAGCCTTCTTCGCCATTCACGACCCGACGACGAAGAACCGCCAGGGCAACGACGTCGGCACGCAGTACCGCTCGGTGATCTTCGCCTGCGCGCCGGCGCAGGAAGGCGTCGCGCGGGCCTTGATCGCCGAACTCGAGGCGGCGCGGACCTGGCCGGGCGCCATCGTTACCGAGGTGCTGCCGGCCCCCGCCTTCTGGCCCGCCGAGGACCACCACCAGGACTACCTCGCGCACAACGCGGCGCAGCCCTACTGCGCGGCCGTCGTCGCGCCCAAGGCGGCGAAGCTGCGGCAAAAATTCGCCTCCCGCCTGAAGCGGCCGACCAGCCCGCCGTGAAACGGCTACCGCTCGATCGGGTGCCGAACGCCGCCCGCGCCACCTGCCGGGCCGACTAGGTGTTAAGTTGCAATAGGTTGTTCCCGCCGAGGCGAGAAGCTGGAGGCTTGTAGCCGAGGGCGGAGTGAGGCCGTCGGCTGTTGTAGTAAGC
>DAIEEM010000097.1 GCA_027325905.1 Rhodocyclaceae bacterium | reverse complement strand
GACGCTGCGCCTCAAGGGCGATCTCGCCAAGTTCCCGTTCGCCGACGGCAAGGACGGCATCTTCCAGGTCAAGGCGCGCTTCCGCGACGCCACGCTGCGTTACGCGCCGGACTGGCCCGAGATTCGCGACATCGAAGGCAGCCTGCTGTTCGAAGGTGCGCGCATGCTGATCCAGGGCCATAAGGGCAGCATTCTCGGCGTCGGCATCGGGCCGGTCGCGGCCGAGATTGCGGACCTTGCCCGCGACGACGAGCTCATCACCATCGACGGCCGTGCTGCCGGCGCTACCGCGGGCTTTCTCAAGTTCATCGAGGCCAGCCCGGTCGGCACGCGCATCGACCATTTCACCGAGGACATGACGGCGGTGGGACAGGGCGAGTTTCATGCGCGCTTCGACATGCCCTTGCGCCATATCGCTGACACCAAGATCGACGGCCATTACCGTTTCGTCAATAATCAACTGCTTATCGATCCCGACGCGCCGCCGCTGACGGACGTCAACGGCGACCTGCATTTCACCGGCGAGCGCCTGGAAGCGCAGAGGATCCGCGCCGCCGTCTTCGGCATGCCGCTGGCCGTCGACGTCGCCACCACGGCGGACGGCAGCGTCGCTGCCAAGGCCGCCGGCACCATCGTCGTGCGCGCGCTCGCCCAGCAGTTGGACCTGCCGCTGTTCGACAGCCTTTCGGGCACGGCGCCGTGGAGCGGCACGGTCAAGGTGAAGAAGAAGAACGCCGAGGTGCACATCGAGTCCAGCCTGCAGGGAATCGCCTCCGCCCTGCCCGATCCGTTCAACAAGACGACGCGCGAAGCGCTGCCGCTGGTCATGGAGCGCAAGGCGGCGCCGGCCGGCCGCAGCCTGTTGAGCGTGAGTCTCGGTAGCGCGGTGAAGGCGATGCTGGTGCGCCGCAGCGACAATGGCAAGACCGTCGTCGAACGCGGTGCGATCGGCGTCGGCACGCAGCCGCGGTTGCCCGACCGCGGCATTCTGCTTGCCGTGCAGGCCAAGCGCATCGACCTCGACGCCTGGCGGCGCCTGGCCGGCGGCGGCCGCGGCGACGCCGTCCCGCCGCTCAGCCAGATCGACGTGCGCGCCGACGAGCTGATCGCCTACGGCCGCGACCTCGTCGGCCTGCGCCTCGTCGGCACGCAGAGCGCAGGCATCTGGAAAGCGGACATCAAGAGCCGCGACCTCACCGGCACTCTCGAATGGGACGGCAAGGGCGCCGGACGGATTTCGGGGCGCCTGTCCCAGCTCTCGATTCCCGCCTCGCCCGCCGGCCGCGGCGCCGACAGCGTCGACATGCCCGACCAAATGCCCGCCATCGACCTGGCCGTCGACCGCTGCGTCTTTCACGGCATGGATTTGGGCGCGGTGAAGATCAACGCCGAGAACGCGAAAGACGGCTATTGGAACGCCAAGTTCGACGTCAGGAACGACGACGCCACGCTCGAAGGCTCGGGCCGCTGGCTGCCGAACCGGGCGGCCGCGGAGACGCGCGTCGACTTCAAGCTCGCCGCCAAGAGCATCGAGAAGCTGCTGGGGCGGCTGGGCTATCCCGAGGCGGTCAAGCGCGGCACGGCCAATGTCGAAGGCACGCTGTCCTGGAAGGGTTCGCCGCTCGACCTCGATTACGCCAGCCTCGACGGTAACGTCAAGTTCGAGGCCTTCAGCGGGCAGTTCGCCAAGCTCGAACCCTGCGTCGGACGGCTGCTCGGCGTCCTGTCGTTGCAGTCCCTGCCGCGCCGTCTGACGCTGGACTTCCGCGACGTCTTCAGCCAGGGCTTCGCCTTCGACGGCATCGCCGCCGACGCCGCCGTGACGCACGGCGTCATGGATACGCAGAACCTCAAGATCATCGGACCGGCGGCCAAGGTGCTGATGAGCGGCAGCGTCGACCTCGCCGCCGAGACGCAGAACCTCAAGGTGCGCGTGCAGCCGGCGCTCGGCGAGTCCATCGCCACCGGCGTACTGCTGGTGCATCCGCTGGCCGGCGGCGCCGCCTGGGTGTTCAACAAGCTTTTCGGCAATCCGGTCGATCAGGCGTTCGCCTACGAGTACGCCGTGACCGGTTCCTGGGCCGACCCCAAGGTCGAGAAAATTTCGCGGCAGCCGGCGGACACCGCCAAGGACGGCGCCAAATGAGCTGTCGCCTCGCCGCCGTGCAGATGATCTCCGGTCCGGCCGTGGCGCCGAACCTGGAAACGGCCGCGCGCCTGATTGCCGAGGCTGCCGCGGCGGGCGCGCAACTCGTCGCCTTGCCGGAATACTTCCCGCTCATCGGCGCCAGCGACGCCGAGCGCCTGGCGGCGCGCGAGCGCGAAGGCGAGGGGCCGATACAGCGCTTCCTGGCGGAGACGGCGCGCCGGCACGGTATCTGGCTGGTGGGCGGATCGCTGCCGCTGTTCGCCGACGATCCTTCGAAGCTGCGCAACACCTGCCTCGTCTTCGATCCCGAGGGCCGGCAGATCGCGCGCTACGACAAGATCCACCTCTTCGGCTTCAGGAAAGGCGCGGAAGCCTACGACGAAGCCGCGACCATCGAGGCCGGTGGCATCCCCGTCGCCTTCGACGCTCCCTGCGGGCACGTCGGCCTCGGCATCTGCTATGACTTGCGCTTTCCGGAGCTTTTCCGCGCGCTCGGCGCGACCGATCTGCTGGTCGTTCCCGCCGCCTTCACCGACACCACCGGCCGCGCCCACTGGGAACTGCTGCTGCGCGCCCGCGCCGTCGAGAACCAGTGCTACGTGCTTGCCGCGGCGCAGGGCGGCCGGCACCCCGGCGGTCGCGTCACCCATGGCAACAGCATGATCGTCGACCCCTGGGGCGAGATCGTGGCGCGCATGGACAAGGGTGAGGGCGTCGTCGTAGCGGAACTCAATCCGGCGCGCCTTGCCGAAGTAAGAACCAGCTTGCCGGCTTTGCAACACAAGAAGTTATAAGGAAGTCCATGACAACTGAAAACGCCGCCCTATTCCGCACCGCCGAGCAATGCCTGCTGGCGCCCTACGACCTGACGCCGACGAAGCTGTCCGGCGTGTTCGGCGAGATATTCGGCCACCGCGTCGACTACGCCGATCTGTATTTCCAATACGCGCGCTCCGAGGCCTGGAGCCTGGAGGAGGGCATCGTCAAGTCGGGCAGCTTCAACATCGAGCAGGGCGTCGGCGTGCGCGCCATCGCCGGCGAGAAAACCGCCTTCGCCTATTCCGACGAGATCAGCCTGCCGGCGCTGGAGTCGGCCGCCAAGGCGACGCGCGCCATCGCCGCCCAGGGCACATCCGGCACGCTGCCGGCTATCGGCCAGCGCCTGGCGCCCGCGCTTTACGCCGCGCACGACCCCATCGTCTCGCTCGCCGACGCCGAGAAAGTGAAGCTGCTGGAACGCCTCGAAGGCTACGCCCGCGCCTGCGATCCCCGCGTCGCCGAAGTCATGGCGAGCGTCGCCGGCTCCTGGGAAGTCGTGCTGGTGATGCGTTCCGACGGCCACTTGGCGGCCGACGTGCGCCCGCTGGTGCGCGTCTCGGTCACCGTCATCATGCAAGAGGGCGGGCGCCGCGAGCAGGGCTCCGCCGGCGGCGGCGGCCGCTACAGCTACGCCTACTTCACCGACGATCTGCTGCGCGACTACGCCAAGAAGGCGGTGCACCAGGCTTCCGTCAATCTCGCCGCCAAGTCCGCTCCCGCCGGCAGCATGACCGTCGTGCTCGGTTCCGGCTGGCCCGGCATCCTGCTGCACGAAGCCATCGGCCACGGCCTCGAAGGCGACTTCAACCGCAAGGGCAGCTCCGCGTTTTCCGGCCGCATCGGCGAGCGCGTCGCCGCCAAGGGTGTCACCGTCGTCGACGACGGCACCATCCCCGACCGTCGCGGTTCGCTGTCCGTCGACGACGAGGGCAACCCGACGCGGCGCACTGTCTTGATCGAGGACGGCATGCTCGTCGGCTACATGCAGGATGCCTTGAACGCGCGCCTCATGGGCGTGGCCCCCACCGGCAACGGCCGGCGCGAATCCTTCGCCCATCTGCCGATCCCGCGCATGACGAACACCTACATGCTGAACGGCGACAAGGACCCGCAGGAAATCATCGCCTCGGTGAAGAAAGGTCTCTACGCGGTGAACTTCGGCGGCGGCCAGGTCGATATCACCAGCGGCAAGTTTGTCTTCTCCACCGCCGAGGCCTACCTGATCGAGGACGGCAAGATCACGACGCCGGTCAAGGGCGCCACGCTGATCGGCAACGGTCCCGACGTGCTCAAGCGCGTTTCCATGATCGGCAACGACATGGCGCTCGATCCCGGCGTCGGCACCTGCGGCAAGGAAGGCCAGAGCGTCCCGGTCGGCGTCGGCCAGCCGACGCTGCGCATCGACGGGCTGACGGTCGGCGGCACGGGTCGCTAGGGCCTGCCGGCCACCCGCCGCCCTTGGCGCGGAATCACCGACGGTTCCCAATCGGGCCGGTGGGGCGCTCTGCTACGCGCAAGTAAAG
>DAIEEM010000077.1 GCA_027325905.1 Rhodocyclaceae bacterium | reverse complement strand
AGCTCGCCGGCGACGGCGTGGGAAAGGCGGGTAACGGGAGGGCGACGTTGGCTCATGGAATTCCATCTTGGTAAGACCACTTGGATGGTATTTACCACCTCGCCATCCGTCAACAGAAAAATCATTGACAAGTACCATTTCGCGGCCTTATAGTAGCTCCGCGATTGGTCATACCACTTTACCACTCGCCACTAAAATAATGGAGGAGAGTGGATATGGGACCCGACGCCCCAAGCACCCGGACCTACCCGCCGAAGCCGGTGGACGTGTATCTATTCGCCACTTGCCTGGTCGACCAGTTCGCGCCGGAAGCGGGACTCGCCACGGTGCAGTTGATCGAACGCGAGGGCATCGCCGTCCATTTCCCCGAAGAACAGACCTGTTGCGGCCAGCCCGCCTACAGCAGCGGTTATCCGGACGAAGCGCGGGCCGTGGCGCGCCGCCAGCTCGATCTCTTCCCGCAGCCGTGGCCCGTCGTCGTACCCTCAGGCTCCTGCGCGGCGATGATGCGCCACCACTACCCGAAGCTCTTCGCCGACGATCCGGTGCTGCTGGCCAAGGCCGTGGAACTCGCCGAGCGCATCTTCGAACTGACCGAGTTCCTCGTCCATGTCGCCGGCTTCAGCCGCGACGACTGCGGCGAGCCCTGCACCGTCGCGCTCCATACGTCCTGCCAGGCGCGGCGCGAGATGGGCGTCCATGAAACCAGCGGCGCGCTGCTCGCCAAGCTCGCCGGCGTCGACGTCGCCGTGCAGGCGCGCGCCGAGGAATGCTGCGGCTTCGGCGGCACCTTCGCCGTGCGCCACCCCGACATTTCCGAGGCCATCGTCAGCGACAAGGTGGCGAGCCTCAAGGATAGCGGCGCGCAGCGCGTGGTCAGCGCCGATTGCGGCTGCCTGTTCAATATCCTCGGCCGCGCCGCCAAGCAGGACGAGCTTGCCGGCCGCAAGGAAGCGTCGCTGCCAGGAGAGCACATCGCCAGCTTCCTCTGGCGCCGAACGGGAGGACAGCCATGAGCGCCCGCGACAACATCCTGGCGCGCCTGCGCGCGGCTCCCTCCGGCGTGCCGGCGCCGCCGCCCGACGTGGCCGCCTGGCACGCGACGACCGGCGGCATGGATCGTGAAACGCGCATCGCGCGCTTCCGCGCCAACATCGAAGCGGCCCACGCCGAGGTCCACGACACCGACGCCGCGTCGTGGCCGGCGCTGCTTTGCGACCTCGCGGCGGCAAAGGGCGTGCGCACCCTGCTCGTCGGCAAGGATGCCGCCGAAGGCGACGCCATGACCGCCCACGCCGACGCCAAGCTGCAGGTGTTGCGCTACGAGAAGCCAGCCAGCGAATGGCGCAACGGCTTCTTCGATGCCATCGATGCGGCGTTGACCCCCGCCAGGAGCGCACTGGCCGACACCGGCAGCCTGATCCTCTGGCCCGATGCCCGCGCGCCGCGGCTGATGTCGTTGGTGCCGCCGATCCATTTCGTCCTGCTCGACGCCGCAAGCATCCACGCCGACCTCTATGAAGCGATGACGGCCGAGCGCTGGGCGGACGGCATGCCGACCAACGCCCTGGTGATCTCCGGGCCGTCGAAGACCGCCGACATCCAGCAGACCCTGGCCTACGGCGCCCACGGCCCGCGCGAGGTGATCGTGTTGCTCATGCACGGGACGACCACATGAGCCAGCCGATCGAATTCCATCCCAGCTTCGCCGAGCGCAGCAAGGCCGCCGTCAACGACGCCCATTTGCGCCGGAGCTTCCGCGGCGCCATGGACTTCCTGCAAGCCAAGCGCCGCGCCCAGTTTCCGGACGCCGCCGAACTGTCGGACCTGCGCGATCTCGGCGCCGCCATCCGCCGCTACGCGCTCGCCAACCTGCCGGATCTGCTCGAACAGCTCGAAGCGACGCTCACCGCCAACGGCGTGAAAGTGCATTGGGCCGAGACGCCGGCCGAAGCTAACGCCATCGTCCTCGACATCGCGCGCCGCCGCAATGCCGCGAGCATGGTCAAGGGCAAGTCCATGGTCAGCGAGGAAGTCGGCCTCAACCATGCCATGGCCGCCGCCGGTATCGAGGCCCTGGAAACCGACATGGGCGAATACATCGTCCAGCTCGCCAATGAGGCGCCGTCGCACATCATCATGCCGGCGATCCACAAGACCAAGGAACAGATCGCCGAACTGTTCGCCGCGAAGCTGCCGGGCGTGGCCTACACGGACAACGTCGACGCGCTGATCCGCGTCGGCCGCGAGGTACTGCGCAAGAAGTTCGCCGCCGCCGACATCGGGCTCTCGGGGGTCAATTTCGCCGTCGCCGAAACCGGTACGATCTATCTCGTCGAGAACGAAGGCAACGGCCGCATGTGCACCACCGTGCCGCGCGTGCACGTCGCCATCACCGGCATCGAGAAGGTCGTCGCCAGGCTCGAGCACGTGGTGCCGCTGAATAGCCTGCTGCCGCGCTCGGCCACCGGCCAGGCGGTGGAAACCTACCAGAACTTCATCAGCGGCCCGCGCAAGCCTCATGAGCTCGACGGCCCCGACGAAGTGCACCTGATCCTCCTCGACAACGGCCGCACCCAGGCCTACGCCGACGTGCAGTTGCGCGCAACGCTGCAATGCATTCGCTGCGGCGCCTGCATGAATCACTGCCCGGTCTATGCGCGCATCGGCGGCCATGCCTACGGCACCACCTATCCCGGACCCATCGGCGCCATCATTTCGCCGCACCTGCTGGGGCTCGAATCGACCTACCCGCTGGCCTTCGCTTCGACACTGTGCGGCGCCTGCGCCGAAGTCTGCCCGGTGCGCATCCCCATCGTCGATATCCTGATCCGCCTGCGCAACGAGGCGCAGGCGCGGCCGGGCAGCACCGACGCCACGCTGCGCGGCAGCGGCGCGGCACGCACCGGCCTCGTCAGCGCGATCTGGCGCACCTGGTCGATGATCTACGGCCGCCTCGGGCTCTATCGCCTGACGTCGTGGTTCATGAGCCGCGGCCGCGCGCTGTCGCCGACCGAACAGGGCGCCTGGACGCAGAGCCGCACGCCGCTCGTCCCGGCGCCAAAGCGCCTGCGCGACTTGCTCAAGGAGAGACGGCGTTGAGCGCGCTGACGGACGCGCTCCTGCGCATCCTGCCGGCGCGGCGGGTGATCGCCGACGACCTGCGCCGCCTCGCCTACGGCACCGACGCCAGCTTCTATCGCCTGATCCCCGAGGTCGTCGCCGTCGTCGACAGCGAAGACGAAGTGCGGGCCCTGCTGCTGGCGGCGCGCAGCCACGGCCGGCCGGTGACCTTCCGCGCCGCCGGCACCAGCCTGTCGGGCCAGGCCGTCACCGACGGCATCCTGGCGCTGATCGGCGAAGGCTTCGCCACCTGCGACATCGCGCCGGACGGCGCCAGCGTGCGCCTCGGCCCCGGCATGGTCGGCGGCGAAGTCAATGCCCGTCTCGCCCCGCTGGGGCGCAAGATCGGCCCCGACCCGGCCTCGATCAACGCCTGCAAGATCGGCGGCATCGCCGCCAACAACGCCTCCGGCATGTGCTGCGGCACCTCGCAGAACAGCTACCGCACGCTGGCCGGCCTGCGCCTCGTGCTCGCCGACGGCGCGGTGCTGGATACCGAGGATCCGTCCAGCGTCGTCCGCTTCCGCCGGAGCCACGCCGCGCTGCTCGGCGAACTCGCGCGCCTCGCCGTCGCCACCCGCGCCGACACCGCATTGGCCGAGCGCATCCGCCACAAGTACAAGATCAAGAACACCACCGGCTACAGCCTCAACGCGCTGGTCGACTACGAAGACCCGATCGACATCCTCGCCCACCTCATGATCGGCTCGGAGGGCACGCTCGGCTTCATCTCGCGCATCACCTACCGCACCGTCGTCGAGGATCCGTGCAAGGCCAGCGCCCTGGTGTTCTTCCCGACCATCGCCGCCGCCTGCGAGGCGGTGATCCGCCTCAAGCCCGAGCCCGTTGCCGCCGTCTAACTGCTCGACCGCCCGGCCCTGCGCTCCGTCGACGGCACGCCGGGACTGCCGCCGGCGATGCGCACGCTCGGCGACGATGCCGCGGCGCTCTTGATCGAGGTGCGCGCCGACAACGCCGCCAATCTGCAGCGGCGCATCGACGCGGCGCTGGGTGCGCTGGTCGGCATCGCTACCG
>DAIEEM010000058.1 GCA_027325905.1 Rhodocyclaceae bacterium | reverse complement strand
TCCTCGGAGATGATTCACAGCCTGCTGCCGCTTTTCATGGTCGGCACGCTCGGCGCCAGCGCCGTCGCCGTCGGCACGATCGAGGGGATGGCCGAGTCGACGGCCCTGATCGTCAAGGTGTTCTCCGGCGTGCTGAGCGACTGGCTCGGCAAGCGCAAGAACCTGGCCTTGTTCGGCTATGCCCTGGGGGCGCTGACCAAGCCCCTGTTCGCTCTGGCCACGACGATCGACCTGGTGCTTGCCGCGCGCCTGCTCGACCGCGTCGGCAAGGGCGTGCGCGGTGCGCCGCGCGACGCCCTGGTCGCCGACATCGCGCCGCCGGCGCTTCGCGGCGCCGCCTTCGGCCTGCGCCAGGCGCTCGATACCGTCGGCGCCTTCGTCGGCCCACTGCTCGGCACCGGCCTCATGCTGCTGTGGGCAGACGATTTCCGCGCCGTATTCTGGGTCGCGGTGATTCCCGGCCTGATGGCCGTGGCGCTGCTGCTGCTCGGCGTGCGCGAGCCCGAGCGAACGGCCGTGGCGCGCCGCGACAATCCGATCAGCGCGGCGAACTTGAAGCGTCTCGACGCTTCGTACTGGTGGATCGTCGGCATCGGCGCCGCCTTTACGCTGGCGCGCTTCAGCGAGGCCTTCCTGGTGTTGCGCGCCAATCGCAGCGGCGTACCCATCGCGCTGGTACCGTTGGTCATGGTGGCGATGAACGTGGTTTACGCCGCGTCGGCCTATCCCTTCGGCCGGCTTGCCGATCGCGTAAGCCACGGCAAGCTGCTGGCCGGCGGCCTCGTCGTCCTGTTCGCGGCCGACCTGGTGCTGGCCACGGACGGCGGCTGGGGCGTCGTGATTGCCGGCGTCCTGCTCTGGGGCGTGCACCTGGGCTTGACGCAAGGCCTGCTGGCGACCATGGTCGCCGATGCCGCGCCGGCCGACTTGCGCGGCACGGCCTTCGGCTTCTTCAATCTCGTGAGCGGCATCGCCATGCTCGTCGCCAGCGTGCTGGCGGGCTTGCTGTGGGACCGCCTCGGCGCCGCGGCAACCTTCCATGCCGGCGCGGCGTTTTGCCTGGTCACGCTCGGCGGCCTCGCCTGGCGGCGCACCGGCGGCGCCGCGCCGCGCACGGCCCGGTAACCGGCGGCGCCGCGACGACGTTCAGGAAGACCGGCGCGCGGACGGCGGCTCGCCGCCTTCGGCAGGAAGAGCGGCGCCGCCCGGTTGAAAAATCGGGAAGAACTCGCGGTCGGCGCCGAGCATGTGCTTCACGATTATGTCGTTCGCCAGGAACTGGAAGACGTGGCCGATTTCCACGCTGCCCGCCTCGAATTCGCGCAGCAAGGCGGCGGCTTTATCGGCCAGATCCCGGTGTATCCGGGCGTGCTCGGCGACGTGCGCATAACCCGCGGCGGCGAGGATGGCCTCCTCGCGCCGGAAATGCTGCGCCGCCTCGTGGGCCAGCAAGACGACCATGTTCTTCAGTTCGCCGACCGGCTTTCCGGAAATGATCGCATTCAACAAGTCGTTGGCCATGGCGAACAGCGTCTGATGGTCGCGGTCGATCGCCTCGTTTCCGCATTCGAAGACCCGGTACCAGGAGAACTGCACGAGCCGGTTGTTGAGGACGTTATCCAGTACGATGTGGTGCGGCGCCTGGCCCGCGTCATGCGCGGTCGTGGCGAAACTGCCGAGGCAATACTGGATGCCCAGCTCCAAACACGCTTCGTACTCGGCCCAGGTTTCGATGCCGTCGGCGACAAAGGCGAGCTCCGGGTGGCGGCTGCGCAGGCTCCCGATCAGGCGCGCGAGGTCTTCGCCGGAATGGACGGCGGGCCTAAGGCAAACGACATCCGCCAAGTCCAGCGCCTCCGCAAACGGGGGGGCATCCACGTCGTGGGCCAATGCGACTTTCGCCCCGCTGGCCTTGATATCCGCCAGCCCGGCGCGCCAACTAGCGATGTCGCCGTCCGGCGGCGGAAGGTCGACTTGAAAGACCATGTTCGGCGTGGCGAATTGGCGGAAGTCCGCCGCACGCCATTCGTCGACGCCGAGCATGACGAGGGCCGTTCGGTGCAGCGCGAACTTGGCAAGGTGATCCGCCGCAAGTGCGTTCACCCTGACGATGGGACTTGGCGGAACCGACGCAGCCATGGGAACGGTGCGGAATCGGTAACCGCAGATGCGCGTGCGGCCGTCGATGATCTCGTCGCGATGCACGAGAACGCTTGATCCGCGCTGCTTTCGCGCCTCCTCCTGCAAGAGGGTATCGACAACGGCAATAGGGATTCTTGCGGCGGGCATCGGCGGGTTGCTCGCCATCAATTCGTTACCGTCGTCAGGGTTTCTGGCAAGCATGTCCGGAATCATTGCGGCTACTCCAGAATCGAGGCAATCGAGTAGACAGCATAGTTCTTTTCGCCCTTGAGTAAACAAGCCGTGCGTTCCGTCGGCGCCGTGCCGCCGCGCCGCATCCGGAAAGCAACGTTCATATCAGGGCAATCGCATTTACCGCCGAGGAGCGAGGCCGAGCAATGAGGCGCGATAGTCGGGGAGTCGGTCGGCGGTTTTGCGGCGGCCGCGCAAGCTGCGCTTCGGGTACTGCGTATCCTGGCGCAGCAGGGACAGGGCGAA
>DAIEEM010000053.1 GCA_027325905.1 Rhodocyclaceae bacterium | reverse complement strand
AAGCCGCCTGCAGCGCCAGCAGGACGGCCACCGGTGCCGCCACGCCGGCCATCCACGCCGCCAGGCCGTGGTGGCGCTCGCCGGCATTGAAGCGCCCTTCGAGGAACGACCCGTAGGCGCGCAGCCAGGACTCGACGCGCGCAGCCGGCAGCGGCTTGGCCTGATCGATGGCGAGGGCGAGGACGATGGCGAAGAAGGTCATAGGGCGCTTGCTGCGTTGCAGCGAGAAGATACCACAGGTTGCAAAGCCGCCGTCCGCCGTAGGCGGGCAACGCGCGGAGGACGAAAAGTGCGCCTTACGCGCATTCGTCGCACAGGAATCGATGCAGGCTCACCAGCATGCCGGCGGTGGCGCCCCAGATGTAGTAGTCCTTCCACGGCATCGCCCAGTATTCGCGCAGCGCGCCGTCATACTCGATCTTCTGGCGCTGGTGGTTGGCGGCGTCGAGCAGGAATTCCAGCGGCGGCTCGAAGACGTCGGCGACCTCGAAATCGTCGAGATGCAGATTCAGCGGCGGATTCACCAGGCCGACCACCGGCGTGACGCGAAAGCCCGTGCTGGTCAGGTATTCCGGCAAACAGCCGAGGACTTCGACCTGCGCCGGCTTGATGCCGACTTCTTCGTGCGCCTCGCGCAGCGCCGTATCGATGCGCGAGGCGTCGCCCGCTTCGCAGCGGCCACCGGGAAAGCTGACCTGCCCGGCGTGGTCGCGCAAGTGGGCGGTGCGCTGGGTCAGCAGCACCGTCATGCCGCTGTCGCGCTTGACGATGGGAATCAGCACGGCGGCGGGCGTGAGCGCCGCCGCCTGCGGCGCGTCGGGCTCGGCGACTTCGCCGCCGTGCGCGCCGGCGGCGAAACGCTCGCGGATGCGGGCGACGGAGAGCATCAGTAGCGCTTTTTCAGGATCATGGTGTCGCCCTCGCGCTTCATCTCGACGCGGTTGAGGAAACTCATGCCGAGCAGCGCCATGGGCATGCTGGTCTCGCTCACCGTGACCGCCACCTCATGCAAGGTGATGTCGCCCAGGCGTACCGTCGCCCCCGGAACCTTCCAGCCGCGGACCACGCCGTTGGCGGTCGCCATCGAGCCCATCTGGCCCTTGCCGCGATAGTCGATGCCGGCGCGCGCGGCATCGACGGCGGAGAGCGCGACGAAACTGGCGCCGGTGTCGACCATGAAGCGCATCGCCGCGCCGTTCACGCTGCCCTGGGTAAGGAACTGGCCGTGGCTGTCGGCGGTCAGCGTCACCGCCGCGCCGCCGCCCGATGCGCCGCTGGAAACGGCCTGCTCGCCGAGCACGAGGCGCTGCCTCTTGCCGTCGATCTCGAACACGGCGGCGCCGTCCTCGACCGCCAGTAGCTTGACGCCGTCGGCCGTCTTGGCGCCGACCGCGAGCGTACGCGGATTGCCGCCATCGACGACGATGACGGCGCGTCCCGGCAGCAGGCCCGCCAGGGCGACGTCGGCCGCCCACGTCGGCAGCATGGTCAACGCCGCGAGGGACGCCACGATAGAATGCCGTACCACTCTTGCCAGGGGAAAATTCATGAAGCCCGTCGCCATCTTTCGTCACAGCCCGGGGGAAGGTCCAGGCTATTTTGCCACATTCCTCGACGCCCACTCGGTGCCCTGGCAACTGCACAAGACCGACGAAGGCGAAGCCGTGCCGGACGATCCCGGCGCCTTCTCCGGACTGTGCTTCATGGGCGGCCCGATGAGCGTCAACGACGACCTGCCCTGGATCGCGCCGACGCTTAACCTGATCCGCGCCGCCGTCGCGCGCGGCATCCCGACGATAGGCCACTGCCTCGGCGGCCAACTGATGTCGAAGGCGCTCGGCGGCACCGTCGGACGCAACCCGGTCAAGGAGATCGGCTGGGGCACCGTCGCCGTCGCCGACGCCGCGGCCGCGCCCTGGCTCGGCGACATCGGCTTCTTCGACGCCTTGCACTGGCACGGCGAAACCTTCACGATTCCCGCCGGCGCCACGCGCATCCTCGGCAGCCTCTACTGCCCCAACCAGGCCTTCCTCATGGGCCCGCATCTCGGCATGCAATGCCACGTCGAGATGACCGAAGCGCTGATCCGGCTGTGGAACCGCCAGTGGGCGGCGGAAAGCGCCCAGCCTTCCGCCTCGGTGCAGACGCCGGAGGAGATGTATGAGGATATCGAGGAACACATCACGGAGATGCGTCGGGCGGCGGATCGTTTGTACGCGAAGTGGATCAGCGGGTTGCGCGGGTGAAGCTGGGCTGATCCCCGCCGCTCGGCGCGCGCGGCTGGCGGCGCCTTGCGCACCGAACTACGGGCTTAAGGCGCCTATGCCAAAACCTCAGTCGCGGAAATTCCCGTACTGCAGCGGAAAATCCGTGATCGCCTTTTTCACCAGCGCAATCGCTTCCTGCAAGAGATCGCGCTTGGCGCCGGTGACGCGCACGGCGTCGCCCTGGATCGTCGCCTGCACCTTGAGCTTGCTGTCCTTGATCATCTTGACGATCTTCTTCGCCAGTTCCTGCTCGATGCCGAGCTTGATCTTGAGTTCCTGCTTGGCCTTGTTGCCGGAGATGACTTGCACGGCGCCGACGTCGAGGCGCTTGGTGCTCTCGCGCTCCTTCTTTTCCATCTCGGGGAAGAGGATGTCCTTGACCTGGCCGAGCTGGAATTCGGAGTCGCCGTAGATCGTGATGAGCTTGTCCTTCTCGTTCAGTTCGGCTTTCGCGCTGGTGCCCTTGAAGTCGTAGCGGTTGCCGACTTGACGGCCGGCGACGTCGACGGCGTTCTTCAGCGCGACCATGTCGGCTTCGGATGTAATGTCGAATGAAGGCATGGAACTCTCCCCGATTGAATTTCGATGGCGCGATTATCGCAAATCGCCGCCGTCCGCGTCAGCGCCGCCGCCACACCATCCAGCGCTCGCGGCCGGCGAAGACCGGGATCGAGTCCTCGACGGCTTCGTCCGTCTCGAGATCGAAGTACGGCGCCAGCAGTTCTTCCAGCGCCGGCCGCACGATGGGGAACGGCGGCCCCTTGAGTTCTTTGCCGAAGAGATAGAAACCGGCGAGACGGCCGCCGGCGTCGAGCAATTGCGCCATGCGCTCGCCGTAGCCCGGCCACAGCTTGCGCGGCAGGGCGCAGAGGAAGGCGCGTTCGTAGACGAGGGCATAGGGGACATCCGGACTGTGGGCGAAGAAGTCCGCCTGCACCAGTTCGCCGTTCCAGTCGCCCAAGGTGCGCCGCGCCTTGTCGACGGCGGCGGCGGAAAAGTCCAGCGCCGTCACCGCCCAGCCGAGACGATCGAGGAAGGCGGCATCGTGGGCGCTGCCGCAGCCGGGGACCAGCGCGCGATGCGGCCGGCCGGCCGCATCGCGGCTGCCGTACCGGCCGGCGAAGGCCTGCAGCGCGGCGGGCGCGCCGCCGGCATCCCAGGGCGTGACGCCCTGCTCGAAGCGATAGTCCCAGAACGCCGGGTGCTCCGGGCGCTGCTGGTCGGGCTTGTCCGGCGCGGAAATGGCGGAACGGCCCGGCGGGCGATCAGCCGAAGTGGCAGACGTAGTGATACGCCTCGCCGCTTACTTCGATGTCGAAGCTGGAATTGCCGGGAACGCCGAAGCTCTGGCCGGCGCCGTAGGTCTTCCAGTCGGCTTCGTTCTTGAGGCGGACGCGGCAGGAGCCGGCGACGCCTTCCATGATTTCCGGAACGCCCGTGTTGAAAGTCAGCGTCGCCGGCAGGATCACGCCGACGCTCTTCTTGGTGCCGTCGGCGAACTGCACGGTGTGGCTCACGCACTTGCCGTCGAAGTAGACGTTGGCTTTCTTGACGACGGAAACGTTATCGAATTGCGACATGGATCAGATTCCCCAAATTTTTTCGATGATGTTCTTGGCGACGAAGCCGAACATGCCGAACGAGAGCACGAAGAACAGCACCAAGGCGCCGAACTTGCCGGCGTTCGAGCGATAGGCGAGTTCGCCGACGATGAACAGCATGTAGAGCATGAACAACCCGAGGCCCCAGGTGACGCCCCAGTGCGAGACCTGCTCTTCGGTAAGGCCAAACAGCATGGCTTACTTCCCGCCGCCCTTGGCGCGCTTGCCGCGGGCGTTGGCGGCGATGCGCATGCGCAGGGCATTGAGCTTGATGAAGCCGGCGGCGTCGCGCTGGTCGTAGGCGCCAGCATCGTGCTCGAAGGTGGCGATGGTCGGGTCGAACAGCGAGTCGGTCTTCGAGTCGCGGCCGACGACGACGACGTTGCCCTTGTAGAGCTTGACGCGCACCCAGCCGTTGACCGGCTGCTGCGTGTGGTCGATCAGCGTTTGCAGTGCGGCACGCTCCGGGCTCCACCAGTAGCCGTTGTAGATCAGGCTGGCGTAGCGCGGCATCAGGTCGTCCTTCAAGTGGGCGACTTCGCGGTCGAGGCAGACCGACTCGATGGCGCGATGGGCCTTGAGCAGAATGGTGCCGCCCGGCGTCTCGTAGCAGCCGCGCGACTTCATGCCGACGTAGCGGTTCTCGACGAGATCCAGCCGGCCGATGCCGTGCTTGCCGCCGAGTTCGTTGAGCTTGGCCAGCAGCAGGTGCGCCTTCATCTTCTTGCCGTCGATGGCGACGAGGTCGCCCTGCTTGAATTCGAGGTCGAGGTACTGGGCCTTGTCCGGCGCCTTCTCGGGCGACACCGTCCAGCGCCACATGCCTTCCTCGGCTTCGGCGGCCGGGGTTTCTAGATGGCGGCCTTCGTAGGAGATGTGCAGCAGGTTGGCGTCCATCGAATAGGGCGAGCCGCCCTTCTTGTGCTTCATGTCGATGGGAATGCCATGCTTCTCGGCGTAGGCCATCAGCTTCTCGCGCGAGAGCAGATCCCACTCGCGCCACGGCGCGATGATCTTGACGTTGGGCATCAGCGCATAGGCGCCGAGTTCGAAGCGCACCTGGTCGTTGCCCTTGCCGGTGGCGCCGTGCGAAATGGCTTCGGCGCCGGTCTTCCGGGCGATCTAGACCAAGCGCTTGGCGATCAGCGGCCGCGCGATCGAGGTGCCGAGCAGGTACTCGCCTTCGTAGATGGCGTTGCAGCGGAACATCGGGAAGACGAAGTCGCGCACGAACTCCTCGCGCAAATCCTCGATGAAAATCTGTTTGACGCCGAATTTCTTGGCTTTCCTGCGCGCCGGCTCGACTTCCTCGCCCTGGCCAATGTCGGCGGTGAAGGT
>DAIEEM010000048.1 GCA_027325905.1 Rhodocyclaceae bacterium | reverse complement strand
CGCGGCCTCGTCGTGGTGGCGCGCGACATCACCGAGCGCAGGACGGCGGAAGCGCACCAGCGCCTCGCTGCCCGCGTCTTCGAGACCACCGGCGAGGCCATCCTGGTGACCGACGCCGGTGCCAGGATCGTCGCCGTCAATCCGGCGTTCAGCCGCATCACCGGCTACGCGCAGGACGAAGTGCTGGGCCGCAATCCGCGCCTGCTCAACTCGCTGCGCCACGACAAGGCGTTCTTCAAGGCCATGTGGCGGGAAATCGCCGCCACCGGAGAGTGGGCCGGCGAAATCTGGAACCGCCGCAAGAACGGCGAAATCTATCCGGAATGGCTCAGCGTCAGCACCGTCCGCGACGCGCAGGGAACCATCACCCACTATGTCGCGGTATTCGCCGACCTGACCGAGATCCGCCGCGCCCAGGCGACGGCCGAACACCTGTCCTGGCGCGACTCGCTGACCGGGCTCGCCAACCGCGCGCTGTTCTTCACGCAAGTGGAAAAGACGCTGACCGGCGCGCTGCGGGAGAACCGCTACGCCGGCATCCTGCTGCTCGATCTCGACCGCTTCAAGGACATCAACGAAGCCCGCGGCCTCGCCGTCGGCGACGCCCTGCTGAAGGCGGTGGCGGCGCGCCTGACGCAAACGCTGCACGTCGACGACGTGCTGGCGCGGCTGGATTCCGACGAGTTCGCGGTGCTGCTGCCGCGCCTCACCACCCGCCGCGAAACCGCCGGCCGCGAAGCGCTGGCCGTCGCCGAGAAGCTGCGCGCGGCGCTACGCGAGAGCATCGCCCTCGACGGCGAAATCTTCCATCTCGACGCCAGCATCGGCATCGCCCTGTTTCCCGAGACCTCGCAGGAAGCCGCGGCCGACGTGCTGCGCCAGGCCGACACCGCCATGCACCTGGCCAAGGCCGACGGCGGCGGCCGCGCCGTGTTCTTCGAAGCGGCGATGGGCGAAACCGTGCGCGAGCGCTACGGCGTGGAACGCGAATTGCGCGTCGCCGTCGGCAACGGCCAGTTGCGGCTCTACCTGCAGCCGCAGGTCGACGCCGGCGGCCGCCAGATCGGTGCCGAGGCGCTGGTGCGCTGGCAGCACCCCGAACGCGGCCTGGTCGGGCCGGCGATGTTCGTCGCGCTGGCCGAAGCCTCGGATCTCATCGTCGAGGTCGACCGCTGGATGCTAGCCGCCGTCTGCCGTTTGCTGGCGCAGCTCGACGCCGAGGGGCGCACCATGCGCATCTCGGTCAACATCAGCCCACGCCATTTCCAGAAGGCGGACTTCGTCGACGTCGTCATGCGCTACCTCGCCGCCAGCGGCGCCGATCCCGTGCATCTGGTGCTGGAAGTGACCGAGGGCCTGGTGATCGGCGACATCGCCGACGTCGTCGCCAAGATGACGACGCTGACCGCCCTGGGCATCCACTTCTCGATGGACGACTTCGGCACCGGCTATTCCAGCCTGGCCTATCTCAAGCGCCTGCCCATCCACGAACTCAAGATCGACAAGAGCTTCGTCCAGGATGCGCCCAGCGATCCCAACGACGCGGCGCTGGTGGAAACCATCCTCGCCGTCGCCCAACACCTGCACTTGCAGGTCGTCGCCGAGGGCGTCGAAACCGCGGCGCAGGCGGAATTCCTCAACGCCCGCGGCACCGTCGTTCATCAAGGCTACCTCTACGGCCGCCACGAACCCGTCGAGGCCTGGCTGGCGCGCCTGCGTAGCGGCGGCGCCGCATGAAGCGTCCGTACGGCCGGCCGCTCCGGCGCGTCCCGCCATGACGAACCGCCTGCACGGTTCCGCGCTGTCGGCGTCCGCGTTCGCCAAGCGGCTGGGGCTCGGCGTACTGCTCATCAGCCTGTTCGTCCTCGCCCTGGCGGGGCAGTCGGCGTATTTCGGCCATCGGCAGCATCGCCGACACGTCGAGGCAATGACCCGCAACCTCGCCCAGGTGCTGGAGAACGAGATTGCCGGAGACATCCGGACGGCCGACACTGCGCTGTTCGCCGTCATCGACGAATACGCGCGGCAACGCGCCGCCGGCGGCGTCGACGGAAAGGCGCTGGACGCGTATATCCTGCGGCTGCGCACCCGCCTTCCCGACATCGAAGGCATCCGCATCACCGACGCCGCCGGCCGGGCGCGCTACGGCACCGGCGTCGATCCGGCCCAAGCCGTCAGCCTAGCCGACCGCCCCCATTTCCGCCGCCTGCGCGACGACGCCAATGCCGGGTTGACGATTTCGCGGGCGCAAGTCAGCCGCATCGGCGGCCGCTGGGTGGTCGCCCTGGCGCGGCGCATCGACCTGCCCGACGGCTCCTTCGGCGGCATGGCCTTCGCCACCATCGCCCTGGAAGATTTCACGCGGAAATTCGCCGCCATCGACGTCGGCGCGCACGGCGCCATCGCCCTGCGCGACGCCGAACTGAACCTCGTCGCCCGCTATCCCGAAGCGCCGAACGTCGTTCCGGGCGAGGGCGCCGTCGCGGCCGAACTCCAGCGCATGCTGCAAACGCGGCCGCACGCCGGCCTCTACGTCGCCACCGCGCCCGCGGACGACACGCTGCGCATCCACGCCTATCGCCAGGTCGCGGACTATCCCCTCTACGTTGTCGTCGGCCTTTCCCCGGAGGACTATCTGGCGGAGTGGCGCGACCAGGTCAAGACGACGGCGTCCATGGCGGCGCTGTGCCTTGCCATCACGCTGCTCGCCGCCTTCCTGATCTACCTGAGCTGGAAGCACCAGCGCGCCACCCTCGCCTTTTCCGAAACCCTGACCGACAGCCTGCCCGGCGTGTTCTTCCGCTTCGACGTCGACGGCAGGCTGGTGGACTGGAACCGCACGCTCGACCGGCTGCTCGGTTCCGAGAAGCTCGCGCTGGCGCAACGCCACGTTCTCAACGTCGTCCATGACGACGACAAGCAGGCGGTCGCCGACGGCATCCGCGCCGGCTTCGAACACGGCTACGCCGAGGTCGAGGCGCGGCTCCATCTCGTCGGCGGCGACTTCCGCTATTTCGTCCTCACCGGCCGCACGCTGCACCTCAACCACGAGGATTGCCTGCTCGGCACGGGCATCGACATCACCGAGCGCAAGCGCGCCGAACTGGCGCTGCGGGAGAAGACCGAGGCGCTGCAGCGCTCCAACGCCGACCTCGAACAATTCGCCTACAGCATTTCGCACGACATGCGCCAGCCGCTGCGCATGGTGACCGGCCATTTGCAGTTGCTGGAACGCGCGCTCAAGGACAAGCTCGGCGACGACGACCGCGCCAACATGGCCTTCGCCCTCGACGGCGCGCGGCGCATGGACGCGATGATCGTCTCCCTGCTCGACTACTCGCGCGTCGGCCGCCTGACGGCAGCCAAGGACTGGATGGCCAGCCGCGACGCGCTCGACGAGGCGCTGCGCTTCCTCGCCACCGACATCGAGGCCACCGCCGCCAGCGTCGAGGTCGGCGGCGAGTGGCCGCGCGTCTTCGCCAGCCGCGACGAAATGACCCGCCTGTTCCAGAACCTGATCGGCAACGCCCTCAAGTACCGGGACGAACGGCAGCCGCCCCGCGTCGAGGTCGCGTCCGCGGCGACGGCCGGACACTGGCGGGTGAGCGTGCGCGACCACGGCATCGGCATCGAACCGCACCAGATCGAGCGGCTGTTCCAGTTCTTCAGCCGCCTGCAGTCGCGCGAGCGCTTCGAAGGCACCGGCATGGGGCTGGCCCTGTGCCGCAAGATCGTCGCCCATCACGACGGCCGCATTTGGGTCGAGTCGGCGGGCGAAGGCCAGGGCAGCCGCTTCGTCTTCGAAATGCCGCTGCCGGCGGCATCCGGCGGCGGCGGCGAGCCATTGCCGCCGGGAGACGCGCATGGTCGCTAGGCTGCGTCTCGCCGCGATCGTTCTCGGCTTCTGCGCCGCAGCGCCGCTGCGGGCCGCCGACGCACCGCCCGTCTACTCGTTCGGCGTCGTCGCCCAGCGCAGCGCGGTGCTCACCGCCCAGTACTGGAACCCGATTATCGACTACGTGGTGCACCGGGCGCACGTCGGCCTCACGCTCAAGCTCGTGCGCACGACGGAGGAGTCGAGCGACGCCACCGCACGGGGCAACTACGACTTCGTCTATTCCAATCACATCTTCAAGCCGCGCGCGGCGGCCGCGAACTACCGCGTGATCCTGTGTCCCGAGGAAGGCGCCATCACCGGCCAGATCGTCACCCAGCCCGATGCGCAGATTCGCAGCGTCAAGGATCTGGCCGGCATGCAAGTCGGCTTCCCGTCGCCGGCGGCCTTCATCGCCTACGCGGTGCCGATGGCTTTCCTGATGCGCCAGGGCATCGCCGTGACCCCGGTGTTCGGCGGCAACGAGGAAGGCATCATGGCCCAGCTCCAGGCCGGCAAGGTGAAGGCGGCGGCCGTCAACAGCCGCATGCTGCGCGATTACGCCAAGCGCGAAAAGCTGCACTACCGGGTCATCTGGGAATCTGGCCCGTTCCGAAACATTCCGGTCGCAGCGCATCCGCGCGTGCCGCCAACGGTGGTGGCGGCGGTGCAGCAGGCCTTCGCGGCGATGGCGCACGACCCGGAAGGATTCGGCATCCTCGAAGCCAGCGCCCGCCTGGTCGGCCAGGAACCGCCCTACGGCTTTCGCGCGGCGGCGGCGGCGGACTATCGCAGCTACGTCGATTTCTACCGCGCCACGCCGCTCAAGGATGGCCGCTAACGATGTATCGCCGCGGCGCCGCCCTCTGGGATCGCCTGTCCTTCGGCGCCCGCATGCTGGCGACGGCGAGCGCCACGCTGTTCCTGGCCGGAGCCTTGCTGCTTGGCGTCTCCGTGCGCCAGGAGGCTGCCGATGCACGTAGCGACCTCGTCGCCACGCTCGGCGACGAACTGCGAACCCTGCCGCCGCTACTGGCCGAAGTCGTCGTCGTCGGCGATTACGCCAGCCTGCGGCAGATCCTCGATCGCTACGTCGAGCGCGAGCAAATCGCCACCGCCGAGTTCATCGACGACTCGGGGAAATCCGTCGGCAGCGCCGACCGACCGCTGCCCTCGCTTGCGCCACGCTGGTTCGTCGCCGCCCTGCGGTTTCACGACATTTCCGGCACGACGCACCTGCGCGTCGGCGGCCGCGACTACGGCGTGATCGCCATCACGCTGACGGCACAAGCGCAGGCCGACCGCACCTGGCTGCATTTGCTCGACCGCACCGGTCTGCTGCTGCTGGCCGCCACCTTCGGCTTCCTGGCGGTCTGGACCGTCCTGCGCGCCGGCCTGGCGCCGCTCGGGCAGTTGGAAGCGGGCGCCGACGCCATCGCCGGCGGCTCGTGGGAAACCCGTCTCGCCGTCGCCGGTAGCCCGGAACTGCGGCACCTGATTTCCGCCTTCAACCGCATGGCGGCGGCGACGCAGGCCGCCCTGGAGCAGCAGCGCCAGAGCAACGCCGACCTCACGCGCTTCGCCGAGGTCTCCGCCCACCACCTGATGGAACCGACGCGCCGGCTCGGCAGCTATGCACAGCGCCTGCGCAGCCGCCTCGCGGCGCTGCCGCAAGCTTGCGACGACGCCGAGGCGGGCGCGGCGCTCGACGTTCTCGAACGCGACGCCGCGCGCCTGCGCGGCATGGTGCGCGACATCCAGCTCTACCTGGCGGCGGGCGAAGCGCGCGGCGCCGTCCAGGCGGAGAGCGCCGACGAAGTGCTGGCGGCCGTCGTCGCCCGCCTGTCGCCGCGGCTGCGGACGCTCGGCGCAAAGATCGACTGCGCCCCATTGCCGCCCGCCGTGCTCGACCGGCCGCGACTCGCCGACCTGTTCGCCATCCTGCTGGACAATGCCCTGACCTATGGCCATCCGGCGGATCCCGGCGTCGCGCCGCAAATCCGCGTCGGCGGCGAACGCGACGGCAAACTGAGCCGCTACCGTATCTGCGACAATGGCCCCGGCGTTGCCGGGCAATACCGCGAGCGGGTGTTCGAAATCTTCGAGCGCCTCGCCGCGCCGGGCGGCGAAAACGGCTCCGGCATCGGCCTGTCGATCGCCCGGCGCATCGTCGAAAGCCGCCACGGTAGGATCTGGATCGCCGGCGACCCGCAGGGAGGCGCCGTGGTAACTTTTGAACTGCCCGATGGGGAGGAGACATGATTATCGAACACAGCCAGCCTTTCGACATCCTGCTGGTGGAGGATGAACCCGCCGACGCCAACCTCGTGCGCGCGGCGCTCAAGGAGGGCCGAGTCTTCTGCAAGCTCCATCATGCGATCGACGGCGTCGAGGCGCTGGCCTTCCTGCGCCGCGAGGGCGATGCCTACCGCGGCGCGGCGCAGCCGGACCTGATTCTGCTCGACCTCAACATGCCGCGCATGAACGGCCGCGAATTCCTCGCTGCCGCCAAGGCCGACCCGGCGCTGGCGGCCATTCCCATCGTCGTGCTGACGACCTCGGACGTCGAACGCGACGTCGTCGCTTCCTACCAACTCGGCGCCGCCGGCTACATCACCAAGCCGGTGGACATGGAACAATTCATCGACGCCATCCGCCAGATCGGCAGCTACTGGTTCACGTTGACGCGGCTGCCGCAGAAGGAATGACGGGGATCGGCACCTGTCAGTGCCGCGACACCGGCTGGTCCATCACGCCGCTGTGGGCGTCGATGAAATCCTCGAGCTGTTCCTCGTCGCGCTCCTCGGAGAGGAAAATGCCGAAATCGTGGCGGAAGCGCTCGGCGACGGCGCCGCGCATGAAGCCCACCCGGCCGGCGCGCTTGTCGAGCATTTCGACGGCGTCCTCGGACGGATAGTCGATGACGTACATCAAGTGATGGTTGAAGACGACTTGCATGGCCGATTCTCCTTTACGCCTCCTAGTTGACGCCCGCAGCGGCGATTTCAAGAGGGCGTTGCCAACTCCCGGCAAACCTGCCTAACATACGCGCATGGAACCCACCGACGATCCCGCCGTCCTCAAAGCCCGCCTCCTGGAACTCCGGGTCGAGCACCGCGACCTCGACGATGCGATTGCCCGGCTCGACGCGGCGCCGATGGAGGACGAACTGCTGATGCGGCGGCTGAAGAAGCGCAAGCTCTACCTGAAAGACCGCATCGCCGCCATCGAGCGCGAACTCGAGCCCGACGAATACGCTTGATTCGGCCGCCCCATGACCTACAAATTCGATACCTTGACCCTGCACGCGGGCCAGGCGCCCGATGCGCAGTTCGGCGCGCGCGCCCAGCCGATCTACCTCACCACCTCCTTCGTCTTCAAGGATTCCGACCACGCCGCGGCGCTGTTCAACATGGAGCGCGCCGGCCACGTCTATTCGCGCATCTCGAACCCGACCAACGCCGCGCTCGAAGAACGCATCGCCGCGCTTGAAGGAGGCGTCGGCGGCATCGCGGTTTCGTCGGGCCAGGCCGCCCTGCACCTCGCCATCGCCACGCTGATGGGCGCGGGTTCCCACATAGTCGCCAGCCGCTCGCTCTATGGCGGTTCGCACAACCTGCTCGACTACACGCTGCCTCGCTTCGGCGTGAAGACGACGTTCGTGGATCCGCGCGACCTCGATGCGTGGCGCGCCGCCATCACGCCGCAGACGCGGCTGCTCTTCGGCGAG
>DAIEEM010000171.1 GCA_027325905.1 Rhodocyclaceae bacterium | reverse complement strand
CCATCGACCGGCCCGGCGGTTTCCGCCACAAGGCGCCGTTCCCGCGCCCGATCCCGCCCTGCGCCAAGACGCCGAAAGGCCCGGAAGGCGTGCGACCCGGCAAGCCGCTGGACGGCATGGCGCTCGGCTGGCCGGCCGATCCCGACGACCTGTTCGTCGAGCCGGACGGCACGCCGGTGCGCATCGACAAGGCCTTTTCCTGGGAATATCCGCTGTCAGTGCACGGGCTGATGCACAACGTCATCACCAACGCCTGGCGCGGCGATCCGTACAAGATCGACACGCTGATGATCTTCATGGCCAACATGGCCTGGAACTCGACGATGAACGCCGTCGAGGTGAGGAAGATGCTCAACGACAAGGAAGAGGATGGCAGCTACAAGATTCCCTTCATCGTCGTCGCCGACGCCTTCCAGTCCGAGACGACGGCCTTCGCCGACCTGGTGCTGCCGGATACGACCTACCTCGAACGCCACGACGTCATGTCCATCCTCGACCGGCCGATCTCCGAGTTCGACGGCCCGGTGGATTCGGTGCGCGTGCCGGTGCTGCCGCCGACGGGCGAGTGCAAGCCCTTCCAGGAAGTGCTGATCGAACTGGGCACGCGCCTCAAGCTGCCGGTGTTCATGAACAAGGACGGCAGCCGCAAGTACCGCGACTATCCGGACTTCATCGTCAATTACGAGACCGAGCCGGGCTCGGGCATCGGCTTCCTGTCCGGCTGGCGCGGCAAGGGCGGCGAGAAGTTCATGCGCGGCGAGCCGAACCCGAACCAGTGGGAGATGTACGCGAAGAACGACTGCGTCTATCACCATGAACTGCCCAAGAGCTACCAGTACATGCGCAACTGGAACCAGGGCTATCTCGAGTGGAGCCAGCGCAACCGCATTACGCGCTATGCCGAGCCGATCCTGATCCACATCTATTCCGAGGTGTTGCAGAAGTTCCGCAGCGCGGCGCAGGGCAAGGGCCTGACGCGCAAACCGCCGGAGCACCTGAAGAAGCGCATCGAGACCTGGTTCGATCCGCTGCCATTCTTCTCGGATACGCTCGAAGGCGAGGCGACCGACAAGCGCAAGTATCCGCTCGCCGCCATCACCCAGCGGCCGATGGCGATGTACCATTCCTGGGATTCGCAGAACGCCTGGCTGCGGCAGATTCACGCGTACAACGTGCTCTACGTCAATGCGCAGACGGCGCGCATCGCCGGCATTGCCGACAACGACTGGATCTGGGTCGAGTCGCAATGGGGCAAGGTGCGTTGCATGGCGAAGCACTCCGAAGCCGTCGAGCCGGGCACCGTGTGGACCTGGAACGCGATCGGCAAGGCGGCCGGCGCCTGGGGATTGACTCCCGACGCCAACGAATCGCAGCAGGGCTTCCTGCTCAATCACCTGATCTCCGAGGAATTGCCGGGCGGCGCAGGCAAAGTGTCGAACTCCGATCCGATTACCGGCCAGGCCGCCTGGTACGACGTGCGTGTCCGTATCTACAAAGCCGAGGCAGGAGAGCCGGAACAGACTTCGCCGCAGTTCGCGCCGCTGAAGCGTTATCCCGGACAGGCCGAAAGCAGGAGCGTCTGGAACTTCTTCGCAGGGCGCAACAAGTGACCCAACTCGCCCTCGTCATCGACCTCAACGTCTGCGTCGGCTGCCAGGCCTGCGTGACCAACTGCAAGGAATGGAACACTTCGGGCGAGGCCGGCCCGATGGTGGACCAGAATCCCTACGGCAAGGACCCCACCGGCACCTTCTTCAACCGCGTGCAGACCTTCGAGGTCGGCGAATTCCCGAACACCGAGACGGTGCATTTCCCGAAGTCCTGCCTGCATTGCGAAGATCCGCCCTGCGTGCCGGTGTGCCCGACCGGCGCCTCGTACAAGCGCCAGGAGGACGGCATCGTCCTCGTCGATTACGACAAATGCATCGGTTGCAAATACTGCTCGTGGGCCTGTCCCTACGGCGTGCGCGAGTTCGACGAGGCGCAGAAGATCATGAAGAAATGCACGCTCTGCGTCGACCGCATCTACGACGCCAAGATGACCGCGGAGGAGCGCCGGCCGGCCTGCGTGCGCGCCTGTCCGACGTCGGCGCGGCTGTTCGGCGACATCCACGATCCGGAGTCCGAAGTGTCCCACGCCATCCGCGAGGCCGGCGGCTACCAGTTGATGCCCGAGTGGGGCACCAGCCCGGCCAACCATTACCTGCCGCGGCGCAAGACCCGGCTGCGCATCCGCGAAGACGAACTCGAGCGCGCCGACAATCCGCTCAAGATCGACGGCCAACTGCCCAAGCCCGGCAAGGCCGAGCCGTCGCTCGACGACGTCACCAGCTGGTAGGGGGATATCTTTCATGCTCCCGGCATTCTCCGTCATCTTTCTCACCACTCTGATAGGCGTCGGCCAGGGATTGTTCCTGGCCTTGTTCACCGCCCAGTCCTACGCCTTGTTCGACCTGCTGCCGAAACAGGACGGCCCTAGCTTCTACGCCTACGGCAGCGCCGTCGCCCTGCTGTTCCTGCTCGGCGGACTCGTGGCTTCGTTCTTCCACCTCGGCCGTCCCGAGCGGGCATGGCGGTCCGCGACGCAGTGGCGCACCTCCTGGCTGTCGCGCGAAGTGATTGTGTTGCCGGCGTTCATCGGCACGGTGTTTCTCTACGGCGTCGCGCATTTGCTCGAGTGGAAGCCGGTGCTGGCGACGCTGCCGGGCGGCGCCGCCATCGACGCGACCGTCGTGCTGGGCGCCATCGGCACGCTGCTGGCCTTTGCGCTTTACCTTTGCACCGGCATGATCTACGCTTGCCTGCGCTTCCTGCGCGAGTGGCACACGCCGCTGACGGTCATCAACTACGTCCTGCTCGGCGGCGCGTCGGGCTTTACGCTGGCCGCCGCCTTCGCCGCTCTGGCGGCACCGGACCTGGAGCGGTTCTTCGCCGGCTGGGCGCTGATCATCCTGCTGCTCGGCTTCGTCGGCCGGGTCGCAGCGCTGATCCGCAATCGTCGGCTAAAGCCGAAGTCCACGCCGCAATCGGCGATCGGCATCAAGCATCCGCGCATCGTCCAGGCGACCCAGGGATTCATGGGCGGTTCGTTCAACACGCGCGAGTTCTTTCATGACCGCAGCCGGGGCTTGCTGCGTTCGATCAAGTGGCTGTTCCTGGCTGGGGCGTTCGCGGTGCCGGCGCTGCTGCTGGCGGCAGGGCTTTCCGGCGCCGCGGAATTCCTGGCGGCGGCGTTCGTCGTGCAATATCTTGGCTTGATCGCGGAGCGTTGGTTCTTTTTTGCCGAGGCTAACCATCCGCAGAATTTGTATTACCAGTCGGTCGCTTGAGGAGAGCATGAAACTTTGCGCCGCCTGTTGCGAAAACTCGTTGTATGAGCATATTATTGTCAGCTAAAGTTTTAGATGAGAACTTCGAACGGACAATGATGCGTGGATACCGGGCGGGCGGCTTGCCGCAAGCGCCTGCGAAAGCCGCGAATTGTTTTTATCAGAGCAACCTAACAGTGAGGAGATATACATGAATTTCGACAAAGAACTCGACGCCCGCGGCCTCAACTGCCCGCTGCCCATCCTGCGCGCCAAGAAGGCACTGGCCGAGATGCAGGGCGGCCAGGTGCTGCGCATCGTCTCCACGGACCCGGGTTCCGTGAAGGACTTCGCGGCGTTCGCCAAGCAAACCGGCAACGAACTGTTGTCCTCGACCGAGGGCAACAAGGAGTTCGAATTCTTCATGAAGCGCAAGTAGACCGCCGTCGGCCGACTGCTTGTGTCTGGTCGCGGAGCGGGGAATGTCGTTGCGGCATTCCCCGTTTTGCTTGTTGACGCGGAATTGATCATTCCTGATTATCTACACATAAAGGAATACGCTAACCAGGGGCGGCGGCGTAACTCATAATCGCCGCAGACTGCCCCGGTTCGGCAATTCCCCAGCGAGGAGACATACATGGGTGCCACCCCCGAAATCGCCGCCATCGACGAAATGATCCGCCAGCGGCTCGACGAGATCCTGCCCGGCAAGATCGAAGAGAAGCTCAAGGAAATCCAGGAATCCAAGACCCCGTCGTTGGCCATCATCGCCACCAAGGGAACGCTGGACTGGGCCTATCCGCCTTTCATCCTGGCGTCTACGGCAGCCGCCCTCGGCTGGGACGTGACCATCTTCTTCACTTTCTACGGCCTCAACCTGGTCAAGAAAGACGTCTCCGACCTCAAGGTGAGCCCGCTCGGCAACCCCGGCATGCCGATGAAAATGCCCTTCGGCCCCGGCTGGTTCAAGAGCATCAACTGGAACATCCCCAACGTCATCCAGGCCGGCATTCCCGGCTTCGAGTCCGTGGCGACCAGCCTCATGCAGCAGACCATCGCCAACAACGGCGTCGCCAGCATCCAGGAACTGCGCGAACTGAGCCAAGAGGCCGGCGTCAAGTTTTCCGTCTGCCAGATGACTGTCGAGCTGTTCGGTTTCAGCCACGACGACTTTGTCGATGGCATGGAATATGTGGGCGCCGCTTCGTTCCTGCCGGTGGCGCAGCAGTCCGACGTCTGCCTGTTCATCTGAACGCGGCGCGGGCGGCGACGCAGCAAGATTCAATAAAAACGATCCGGTTTTGCCCGGAAGCCGCGCGCTGCCCGTGCGGCCGGGGAAGAAGTGCAACCAACAATATA
>DAIEEM010000026.1 GCA_027325905.1 Rhodocyclaceae bacterium | reverse complement strand
CGACGCCGATTTCCGGCAGCAGGATATGGCGGCTGTAACGCAGGAGCTGCTCGTCGTTCAACGGGATTGCCGCGAATAAGCCCGGGGCGGGGGTAGGGGGTGGGGGGCCACCTTGAAACCGCTAGCTTTAATGACGCAAAGCATCATTAAAGCTAGCGGTCCTGCCGCAGTTCCGGCGGCGTGTCGTCGTGATCGCCATGGGCGTGCTGGTCCCAGGCCTTGGAATAGATTTCGTTGGACTTTTTGAGCAGGCGCTCGGGCTGGCGCATGTTGCGCACCTGGGTTTCTTCGCAGAAATACACCAGCGCACGAATCATCTTGCAGTAGAGGGTGTTTTCGAGGTGGAAACCCTGCGCGATCAGCGCCTCTTCGAGGCCTTCCATCGTGTGGTCGGTGATTTCGTACCAGACCGACAGGCTGTTGGACAGCGCGCCCGGCGCGACGTCGAGACCGTCGAGGCTTGCCAGCAGCGCCCTGGCCTGGTCGACCTGCCAGGGGCGCAGCTTGTTGAAACGGAGTTCTCGATGCTTGCGCGTGCCGGTCTGCGGGGCGAGCGCGTGGGAACGCTGCAGCCCCCGCTCCTTGTCCCGCATCAGCCGCGCATGTTCGACGTCCATGGGTTCAGTGCTTGATGATCTGCCAAGCTTTGAGCAGATTCATGGCTTGGCCGAGTTGGTAGTCGTTCTTGCCGGCGACTTCGAAGGCCGGCGCCGCGGGCGCGTCCTCATCCTCGTCCTTGGCGCCGCCTTTGCCCTTGCCGTTCTTGCCATGCGCCGGCTTGGCGGCCGCCTTGTCGTCCTTGGCGGGCGCTTGATCCTTGTCGTTGTCGAGGTGGCGTTCGAGGTCGGCCTCGCGGATGCGCTCGCGCGTGTCGCCGGTGGCCGACTCCTCGACGATGACGTCGGGGACGATGCCCTTGGCCTGGATCGAGCGGCCGCTCGGCGTGTAGTAGCGCGCCGTGGTGAGCTTTATCGCGGTGTTGTTGGGCAGCGGCAGGATGGTTTGCACCGAGCCCTTGCCGAAGGTCTGCGTGCCCATGATGATGGCGCGACGGTCGTCTTGCAAGGCGCCGGCGACGATCTCGGAAGCCGATGCGGAGCCGCCATTCACCAGCACCACCAGCGGAATTGTCTTCGCCTCGGGCGGCAGGTTCTTGAGAATGTCGTCCGTCTGGCCGCGCTGGTAGTCGTCGGGGCTGGCGAGGTACTCGCGCTTGGCGTCTTCGGTGCGGCCGTTGGTGGAAACCACCAGCGTCTTCGCCGGCAGGAAGGCTGCGGAAACGCCGATGGCGCTGTGCAGCAGGCCGCCCGGATCGTTGCGCAAGTCGAGCACCAGGCCCTTCAACGCTTCCGGCTTGGCGTCGGACTTGTCCTTGCCGTTCGCCTTCGCCGCGGGATGGAAAAGCTTTTCGAGGTGCTTGGCGACGTCGGCGACGGTTTCTTCCTGGAACTGGGTGATGCGCAGGTAGCCGTAGCCCGGCTCGATCATCTTCGACTTGACGCTCTGCACCTTGATCTTGTCGCGCATGACGGTGATTTCGAGCGGCTTCGTCTCGCCCTTGCGGACGATGGTGAGCTTGATCGCGGTCTTCGGCTTGCCGCGCATGCGCTGGACGGCGTCATTGAGCGTCATGCCTTTGACCGGCATATCGTCGAGCTTGATGATGAGGTCGCCGGACTTGACGCCGGCGCGGTCGGCCGGCGTGTCCTCGATCGGTGCCACCACCTTGATGAAGCCGTCTTCCATGCCGACCTCTATCCCTAAGCCGCCGAACTCGCCCTGCGTGCTGACCTGGAGTTCCTTGAAGGCTTCGGCGTCGAGGTAGGCCGAGTGCGGATCGAGGTTGGAGAGCATGCCGGAGATGGCATACGTGATGAGCTGCTTGTCCGAGATGGGTTCGACGTAGCCTTGCTTGATGGCGCTGAAGACGTCGGCGAAGGAGCGCAGCTCGTCGACCGGCAGCGGACCCTGCGCATCCTTCTGCGCGCTGGCGGAAAGATTGAGGCTGATGAGAATGCCGGCGACGAGGCCGATAAAGACGAGACCGACCTGCTGAAATTTGCTGCGCATGGAATCTCCGGGGGCTGGGCTAACGCAGGCTCGCCCACTTGAGTGGATCGAAGGCCTGTCCTTGATGCCTGAGTTCAAAGTATAAACCCGATTCCGGGTTGCCACCGCTGTTGCCGACGGTGGCGATAACCTCGCCGCTCGTCACGGTTTCGCCCGCCTGCAGGAGCAGCGACTCGTTGTTGCCGTAGACCGACAGGAAGCCGTCGCCGTGGTCGACGATCATCAGGTTGCCGAAGCCGCGCAGCCAATCGG
>DAIEEM010000023.1 GCA_027325905.1 Rhodocyclaceae bacterium | reverse complement strand
ACCGCCCCGGCAATCCCTACCTCGGCCCCGACGGCCGCGACTGGCTCGACAACCACCTGCGCTTCGGGCTGCTCTCCCGCGTCGCCGCCTGGCTCGGCTCGCAGGCGAGCACGCTGAAGTGGCGGCCCGACGTCGTCCATTGCAACGACTGGCAGACCGGCCTGGCGCCGGCCTACTTGCGCTACCTGCCCGGCGCCGCGGCGAAGTCGCTGGTGTCGATACACAACCTGGCCTTCCAGGGCCTGTTCGACCATGCCTCGCTCTACGAGCTGGGCCTGCCCGACGAGGCCTGGCACATCGGCGGCGTCGAGTACTACGACCGCCTGTCCTTCCTCAAGGCCGGCTTGCAGTTCGCCGACGCCGTCACCACCGTCAGCCCGAGCTATGCGCGCGAAATCCAGACCGACGAGGAAGGCATGGGCATGGGCGGCCTGCTGCGCCAGCGCGGCACGACCCTGACCGGCATCCTCAACGGCATTGACACGATCGCCTGGAATCCGGCGACCGACGCGGCGCTGGCCAAGCCGTTCAAGCCCTACGACGCGCAGCGCCTCGCCGCCAAGGCCGCCAACAAGGCCGCCCTGCAGCGACTGGCGGGGCTGGCCGAAGATCCCGGCGTACCGTTGCTGGGCGTCGTCAGCAGGCTGACGCGCCAGAAGGGGCTGGACCTCTTGGCCGAAACGGCGGCGGCGGCATTGTCGCTGCCGGCGCAGCTCGTCGTCCTCGGCAATGGCGAACGCGAACTGGAGGCGGCGTTCCAGGCGCTGGCGCGCGCCCATCCGGGCCGCTGCGCCGTCACCATCGGCTTCAACGAACCGCAGGCCCACCGCATCGAAGCCGGCGCCGACATCTTCCTCATGCCGTCGCGCTTCGAGCCCTGCGGCCTCAACCAGATGTACAGCCTGCGCTACGGCACACCGCCGCTGGTGCGCGCCACCGGCGGGCTCGCCGACACCGTCGTCGACGCCGCCGACGCGGCGCGCGGCAACGGCTTCGTCTTCGCCGAACCGACGGTTGCCGCGCTGTCCGCTGCGATTCGCCGCGCCGTCGAGACATGGCACGACCGCAAGCGCTGGCAGCAACTGCAGCGCAACGGCATGGCCGCCGATTTTTCGTGGACCCGTCCGGCGCGGCAGTACGCCGAACTCTACGCGCGGCTATAATCGCCGCCCCATGCCCGCCACGACGCTCACCCTCATCGCCGCCGTCGCCGCCAACGGCGTCATCGGCAAGGACAACCGCCTGCCCTGGCACCTGCCCGAGGACCTCGGGCATTTCAAGGCGCTCACCACCGGCCATGCCGTCATCATGGGGCGCAAAACCTGGGAATCGCTGCCGGCGAAATTCCGGCCGCTGCCGCAGCGCGTGAACATCGTCGTCACGCGCGATGCCGCGTTCCGGGCGGCCGGCGCGGTGGCGGCGCATTCCTTGGCGGATGCCATCGCCGCCGCCGGCGCTGCCGACGCCTTCGTCATCGGCGGTGCCGAAATCTACGCCCAGGCGCTGCCGCTCGCGGATCGGCTCGAGCTTACCGAGGTCGACGTCGCCAGCGACGGCGACGCCTTTTTCCCGGACTTCGACCGCAATGCCTGGCACGAAACGGCGCGCGCGCGTCATCGCTCCGCAACCGGACTCGATTACGCTTTCGTCACCTATCAACGCAACAAGGGGTAAGAGAAATATGTCAGAACACGGCTTCCACGTCCACGGTCCCCACGACCACGCCGTCGAGCATGCCGCCCACGGCGGCGACGACGGCTTCGCCTCGAAGGTCGCGGTGCTGACCGCGGTGCTGTCGACCGTCGGCGCGCTGTTCAGCTACGAAGGCGGCCACACGCAAAACGGCGCGCTGCTCTTCAAGAACGAAGCGGCGATCCAGAAGACCGCGGCCGCCAACCAGTGGAGCTATTACCAGGCCAAGGGCAACAAGCAGAACCTCGCCGAAGTCGCGCTCAGCCTGACTACGGGCGCCGAACGCGCCAAGTACGCCGCAGCCGTCGAACGCTACAAGCAGGAGAAGGCCGAGATCAAGGCGGCGGCGGAAAAGCTCGAAGCCGCGGCGCAGGAAGCCGACCACGAGAGCGAGGCGGAAATGCGCGTGCATGGCCGCTGGGCGCTGGCGACGACGCTGCTGCAGATTTCCATCGCGCTATCCGCCATCGCCCTGCTGACGCGCAAGACCTGGCTGCTGCTGGGTGTGTACGGCGCCTCCGGCGTCGGTTGCGTCATCGGCGCGACGGCCTTCTTCGCCCTCTGAGCGGCGGCGCCGCGCCGCCTCACTCCTGCGCGACGCAGTCGACGTAGTAGCCGGGCTTGCCGTTGCCGCCGTCCTTGACGAGGCCGTGGATGTCGGTCTCGAAGCTGGGGAAGCGCTCGTTGAAGTCGCGCGCGAATTTCAGGTAGCGCACGATGGTCTTGTTGAAGCGTTCGCCGGGGATCAGGAGCGGGATGCCGGGCGGATAGGGCGTCAGCAGCACCGCCGTGACGCGGCCTTCGAGCTCGTCGATCGGCACGCGTTCGATCTCGCGGTGCGCCATCTTGGCGAAGGCGTCGGCCGGGCGCATCGCCGGCACCATGTCCGACAGGTACATCTCGGTGGTCAGGCGCGCGACGTCGTTCTTCTTGTAGACGCCGTGAATCTCGCCGCACAGGTCCTTCAAGCCGATGCGCTCGTAGCGCGGATGCTTGGCGACGAACTCGGGCAACACCTTCCATAGCGGATGGTTCTTGTCGTAGTCGTCCTTGAACTGCTGCAGGGCGGTGACCAGCGTGTTCCAGCGGCCCTTGGTGATGCCGATGGTGAACATGATGAAAAAGCTGTAGAGGCCGCATTTCTCGACGATGACGCCGTGCTCGGCGAGGTACTTGGTGACGATGGCGGCCGGGATGCCGAAGTCGTCGGAGAAGTCGCCGTCGACGTCGAGGCCCGGCGTGATGACCGTCGCCTTGATCGGGTCGAGCAGGTTGAAGCCCTTGGCGAGCTTGCCGAAGCCGTGCCAGCGCGCGCCGGGCTTGAGCATCCAGGCGTCGCGCTCCTCGATGCCTTCCTCGGAGAGGTCGTCCGGCCCCCACACCTGGAACCACCAGTCCGCACCCCACTCCTTGTCGACCTTGCGCATGGCGCGGCGGAAATCGAGCGCCTCGGCGATCGATTCCTCCACCAGCGCCTTGCCGCCCGGCTCCTCCATCATGGCCGCGGCGACGTCGCAAGAGGCGATGATCGCGTACTGCGGCGAGGTCGAGGTGTGCATCAGGTAGGCCTCGTTGAAGACGTCGCGGTCGAGCTTGTTGTTCTCGGCATCCTGCACCAGGATCTGCGACGCTTGGGAGAGGCCGGCCAGCAGCTTGTGCGTCGACTGCGTCGAGAACACCATCGATTCCTTGCAGCGCGGCCGATCGGCGCCGATCGCATGGTAGTCGCCGTAGAAATCGTGGAAGGCGGCATGCGGCAGCCAAGCTTCGTCGAAGTGCAAGGTCTCGATCTTGCCGTCGAGCATTTCCTTGATTTCCTCGACGTTGTAGAGGATGCCGTCGTAGGTCGATTGCGTGATGGTGAGCACGCGCGGCTTGCCCTTGGCCTGGCTCGCGAAGGGGTGCGCCTCGATCTTCTTCTGGATGTTCTTCCAGCGGAACTCTTCCTTCGGGATCGGGCCGATGATGCCGTAGTTGTTGCGCGTCGGCATCAGGAACACCGGGATGGCGCCGGTCATCATGATGGCGTGCAGCACCGACTTGTGGCAGTTGCGGTCGACGATGACGACGTCGCCGGGCGCGACGGTCGAGTGCCAGACGATCTTGTTCGACGTCGAGGTGCCGTTGGTGACGAAGTAGAGGTGGTCGCTGTTGAAGATGCGCGCGGCGTTGCGCTCGGAGGCCGCCACCGGCCCGGTGTGGTCGAGCAGCTGGCCGAGTTCCTCGACGGCGTTGCAGACGTCGGCGCGCAGCATGTTCTCGCCGAAAAACTGGTGGAACATCTGGCCCACCGGGCTCTTGAGGAAGGCGACGCCGCCCGAGTGGCCGGGACAGTGCCACGAGTAGGAGCCGTCGGCGGCGTAATGCACCAGCGCGCGGAAGAACGGCGGCGGCAGCGAATCCATGTAGGCCTTGGCCTCGCGCACGACGTGGCGCGCAATGAACTCGGGCGTGTCCTCGAACATGTGGATAAAGCCGTGCAGTTCGCGCAGGATGTCGTTGGGAATGTGGCGCGAGGTGCGCGTCTCGCCGTGCAGGAAGATCGGGATTTCGGAATTCTTGTAGCGGATTTCCTCGACGAAGGCCCGCAGCTCGGCGATGGTCTCCTCTTCCTCGTTGGCCAGTTCCTCGTCGTCCACCGAGAGGATGAAGGCCGAGGCGCGGCTCTGCTGCTGGGCGAAGGAGGAAAGGTCGCCGTAGCTCGTCACGCCGAGCACATCCAGCCCTTCTTCCTTGATGGCGTCGGCAAGCGCGCGGATGCCGAGACCGGAAGCGTTCTCGGAGCGGAAGTCCTCGTCGATGATGATGACCGGAAAATGGAAACGCATGGCTGGCACTCCTGAAATGCGACGACCCGCACGGGGCGGGTCGCAATAAT
>DAIEEM010000011.1 GCA_027325905.1 Rhodocyclaceae bacterium | reverse complement strand
GATGCCATGGGGCGGCGCCGCGATCGTCAGTTCGCCCGGATAGTCGAGCCGCAGCGGCCGGCGGCGCAGGACGCGCTGCGGTTCGGCGCCGACCTTCGCCATCAGGCGCAGGGTTTCGCGGTAGGCGCCGACGAGGATGTGGGCGCCATTGTCGAGCGTCATGCCGTCGACCTCGACGCTGCGTGCGCGCCCGCCAAGCGTGCGCGAAGCCTCGAAGACGTCCACCGCGACGCCGGCGGCGGCGAGTTCGACGGCGGCGGCCAGGCCGGCGTAGCCCGCGCCTATGATGGCTACGCGGCGAGCCAAGTCCTGCCCGCGATCCAGAGCTTGCGCAGCGGCGGAAGCTTAAGGCGGTGCGTCAGCACGCGGCAGCCGTCCTTGACGATTTCCTCGAGCGTGGCGCGGTAGATGGCGGCCATGATGAGCCCGGCGACCTGCTTTCGGCGGTCGCCGGCCGGCAACTGCGCCAGCGCGCGCTCGTAGTGTTCGCGGGCGCGGGCGACCTGGAATTCCATCAAGGCGCGGAAACCCTCGGTCTGGCGGCTCGCCAGGATGTCCGCTTCGGTTACATTGAAGCGCGCCAGTTCGTCCAACGGCAGGTAGATGCGGCCGCGGCGCGCATCCTCGCCGACGTCGCGGATGATGTTGGTGAGCTGGAAGGCGAGACCCAGGTCGTGTGCGTACTTCAGCGTGCGGCGGTCCTGGTAGCCGAAGATTTCGGCGGCGAGCAGGCCGACGACGCTGGCGACGCGGTAGCAGTAGAGGTGCAGCGCCTTGAAATCGGCATAGCGCACGGTGTCCAGGTCCATCTCCATGCCGTCGATGATTTCGCCGAGTTGTTCCTGCGGCAGCGCGAAGCGCGCGATGGCGACGGCCAGCGCCTGCGTCACCGGATGCGTCGGCCGGCCGGCGTAGAGCGCGGCGACTTCGCTGCGCCACCAGGCGAGCTTCATGCGCGCGACGCCGGCGTCCGAGCATTCGTCGACGGCGTCGTCGACTTCGCGGCAGAAGGCGTAGAGCGCGGTGATGGCCTGGCGGCGTCGGCGCGGCAGGAACAGGAAGCTGGTATAGAAGCTCGAGCCGCTGGCGGCGGCCTTCTGCTGGCAGTATTGGTCGGGCGTCATAGCGCCTTGGCCAGCAGCAGCGGCCAATCCCAGGCGGTGAGGACCGGCCGGCGGCGGAAAATGTCGTAATTCACGGCCTCGATTTTAGCCAGAATGCGCAGACCGCCGGCGACGATGGCGCGGATTTCGAGGCCGATGCGGCCCGGCAGGTCGCGGCCGAGCGGCGCGCCTTCGAGCATCAGCGTGCGCGCCCGCCCGACTTCGAAGCGCATCAGGGCGCGCCAATTGTCGTCGCAGCGGCCGGCGGCGATCTGGTCTGCCGTAACGCCGAAGCGCACGAGGTCCTCCCGCGGCAGGTAGAGGCGCGGCTTGTTCCAGTCGATGGCGACGTCCTGCCAGTGGTTGATGAGCTGGAGCGCCGAGCAGACGCAGTCGGAGCGCGAAAGGTTCTGCGGCGTCGCGGCGCGGAACAGGTGCAGCAGCAGCCGGCCGACCGGATCGGCCGAGCGGCGGCAATAGTCGAGGAGCTCCGCATAGGTCTCATAGCGCGTCTTCGTCACGTCCTGGGAAAAGGCGTCGAGCAGGTCGCGGAAGAGTTGCAGCGGCAGGCCGTGGGCGGCGATGACCGGACGCAGGCGCTGGAAGATCGGGTGTGCGGTGTTGCGCCCCGCCGCAATGGCGTCGAGTTCGGCCCGGTAGCCGTCGATCCGGCGCGTGCGCTCGGCGGCGGGGAGATGGCCCTCGTCGGCGAAATCATCGGCGCTGCGCGCGAAGGCGTAGATCGCCGCCACCGGTTCGCGCAGCGGCGCCGGCAGCAGGATCGAGGCGACGGGGAAGTTCTCGTAATGGTCGACGGGCATGGGCGCCTCGCAAGCGCGGGCCGGGTTGGGGAAACGGCCGCACCACCGGGCGTGCGGGAGCGCGCACTATAGCGTCATGGGCGGGGATGCTCAACCGTCGACGCGGCAGCGGCCACGCGCCACTTTCCGAAAATGACATGTGCAAAATCGGCGGAAGGGAGATATTCTTACGCCCGCCGTCGGCGGGACCTTGCGGCGGCTGTCATGGGGGATTCCGTATGCGGCGTTTCTGGGTTTTGCTCCTCGTCCTTCCCGGCCTGTCGTGGGCGGGGGCGTACGACTATTACGAATGCGTCGGGCCGGACGGCGCCGCGACGTATTCCGTCGAGCGCTGCGCCAAAGGGGAGAAGCAGCGCCGGGTCGAGGACGATGCGGCGCCGCTCAACCGCAGCCTGGGCGCGGCAACGGGCGGCGTCGTGCGCCTCGAAAGCGGTCCGGGCGGACATTTCTACACGACAGCCGTAATCAACGGCGTGCCGATGCGGGTGGTGGTCGATACCGGGGCGACGCTGGTGGCGGTTTCGCCGACGGCGGCGCGACGGGCCGGGATCGACACGCGGCGCGGGGTGCGGGGCACTAGCTATACCGCCAACGGCACGGCGTCCGTGGTGCTGGTCGTCCTCGATTCGGTCCAACTCGGCGGTAACGTGGTTCGCCAGGTGCGGGCGGACGTGCTCTCCCAGGATCTGGGGCCGACCGAGGAAGTACTGCTCGGCATGAGTTTCCTCAAGCATTTCGAGGTCAATAGCGACGGCTACGTGATGACCTTGCGCCCGAAATGAGCTTCTGAGAGCCCCCGTGCCGTTGGCGCGGATGGGGCTTCGGTATTCCGCGGCGGAGCGCACCGACCGCGCCCTGACAGGGGTGGGCGAATCGGTTAGAATTCGGGATCGCGCGAAGGTGGCGGAATTGGTAGACGCACTGGATTTAGGTTCCAGCGCCGCGAGGCGTAAGGGTTCGAGTCCCTTCCTTCGCACCAGTCGTAGAACTGCGCCCGCCGGCGGCACTCCACAGGATTTTCAAGGACTTTCCATGCAAACTGAAACGCAAGAGCGCGGCGCTGCCGCGAATTCGCTCGAACGCCGATTCGATATGACCGTGCCCGTGGCCCAGATCGACAAGGAAGTCGAACAGCGCCTGCGCCAGATATCGAAGACGGTCAAGATGGCCGGCTTCCGGCCCGGCAAGGTGCCGTTCAAGATCGTGGCGCAGCAATACGGCGACCAGGCGCGTTCCGAGGTCATCGGCGCCGCCGTCGAGCGCGCGTTCGGCGCCAAGGTGCGCGAGCAGAACCTGCGCGTGGCCGGCTATCCGCGCATCGAGCCGAAGACCGGCGACGATGGCGCGGCCCTGGCGTTTTCCGCGGTGTTCGAGGTCTATCCCGACATCGTCATCGGCGATGTTGCCAGCCGATCCGTCGAGAAGCCGCTGCTGGAAGTGACCGATACCGAAGTGGACAAGACCATCGAAGTGCTGCGCAAGCAGCGCACCACCTACGTGGCGGCCGGCCGCCCCGCCGAGAAGGGCGACCGCGTCGTCATCGACTTCGTCGGCCGCAAGGACGGCGAGGAATTCCAGGGCGGCAAGGGGGCCGATTTCGCCGTCCAAGTCGGCGGCGGCCAGATGCTGCCGGAATTCGACGCCGCGCTCGAGGGCTTGACCGACGGCGCGACCAAGACTTTCGACCTGACCTTCCCGGCCGACTACCACGCCAAGGATCTGGCGGGACAGAAGGTGCAGTTCGAGGTCGTGGCAAAAAAGGTGGAAGCGCCCAAGCTGCCGGAACTCGATGCCGCGTTCGCCATGAGCCTGGGCGTCAAGGACGGCGACCTGGCGGCGATGCGCAAGGAAGTCCGCAGCAACCTCGAGCGCGAAGTGAAGAAGCGTCTGCAGGCCAAAATCAAGAACCAGGTGATGGATGCCCTGCTGGCGGCGACGCCCATCGACGTGCCGGCCGCCCTGATCGATGCCGAGTCGCGCCAGATGGCCGATGCGGCCCTGAAGGATTTCGAGCAGCGCGGCGGCAACGCCAGGAACATGCCGATCGAGCCGTCGTGGTTCACCGCGCAGGCGACGCGCCGCGTCAAGCTGGGCCTGATCCTGGCGGAGCTTGTGAAGGCCAAGGACCTGCACGGCAAGCCCGAGCAGGTGCGCGGCATCGTCGACGACTTTGCCGAGACCTTCGAGGATCCCAAGGAAGTCGTGCGCTGGTACTACTCGCAGCCGCAGCGGCTGGCCGACGCCGAAGCGCTGGTGATGGAAAACAACGTCGTCGACTGGGTTCTGTCGCAGGCCAAGGTGACCGAGAAGGCGATTGCCTTTGACGAACTGATGGGTGATGCGGCATGATGGGCCACCACAGCGGATCGATGACGGCGGGCGACATGGCAAACCAACATTCCGACACGCGGGCGCTCGGCCTGGTGCCGATGGTCGTCGAGACCAGCGGCCGCGGCGAGCGTGCCTACGACATCTATTCGCGCCTGCTGAAGGAGCGCGTGGTGTTCCTGGTGGGGCCGGTCGACGACGTCACGGCCAACCTGGTCGTGGCGCAGTTGCTGTTCCTCGAGTCCGAGAATCCGGACAAGGACATTTACCTGTACATCAATTCCCCCGGCGGTTCGGTGACGGCCGGCATGGCGATCTACGACACCATGCAGTTCATCAAGCCCGACGTGTCGACGCTTTGCGTCGGCCAAGCGGCGAGCATGGGCGCCTTCCTGCTGACTGCAGGCAAGAAAGGCAAGCGCTACTGCCTGCCCAATTCTCGCGTCATGATTCACCAGCCATTGGGTGGCTTCCAGGGCCAGGCTTCGGATATCGAGATCCACGCCCGCGAGATGCTCAAGATTCGCGACTTGCTGAACGATATTTTGTGCAGACACACCGGGCGTACCGTGGACCAGATCCGGCAGGACACCGACCGCGACAACT
>DAIEEM010000005.1 GCA_027325905.1 Rhodocyclaceae bacterium | reverse complement strand
GGGAATCGCCACATGGGAGTCGGCCTCGACCCAGCCGTGGCCGGGGAAATGCTTGCCGCAGCAGGCCATGCCCGCATCGCGCAGGCCGGCGATCAGGCTGCCGGCCAGTTCGATCACCGCCTGCGGCTCGCGGTGGAAGGCGCGGTCGCCGATGACGCCGCTACGTTCCCAATCGAGGTCGAGCACCGGGGCGAACGACAGATCGACGCCCAGCGCCCGCAGTTCGGCGGCGAGGACGTAGCCTATCGCCTGCGCGGCGGCGCAGGCCGCCTGCGGCTCCCGGTCCCACCACGCGCCGAGTTTGCGCATCGCCGGCAGCCGCGTGAAGCCGTCGCGGAAACGTTGCACGCGGCCGCCTTCGTGATCGACGGCGATCGGCAGCCGGCGCAAGACGTGAATTTCCGCGCACAGCGCCTCCAACTGCGCCGGCGACTCGTAGTTGCGGCTGAACAGGATCATGCCGCCGACCAGCGGGTGGCGCAGCCTTGCGCGGTCGAGGTCGTCGAGCTGCGTGCCGGCGATGTCTATCATCAGGGGACCCAAGGCACTCATGTCTTCTCCACGACGACGAAGGCGACGGCGTAATCGCGCTCGTCGCTCAGCGACAGATGGGCGACGAGGCCGCGCTCGGCCAGGTAGGCTTCCAGTTCCGGCGCGTAACGGAATTCCGGTTTGCCGTGGGCATCATGGGCGACGGCGACGGCGGGCAGCGTCGCCGGCGGGCGCACGCCCAGCCCGAGCGCCTTGCCCAGCGCTTCCTTGGCGGCGAAGCGCTTGGCGAGGAAGCGGCCGGGGTCGGCGCTGGCGCGGCACTCGGCGCGTTCTGCGGGCGCCAGCAGCTTGTCCAGGCTCTTCTCGCCGTGGCGCGCGTGCATTTCGGCCAGCCGCGCCACCGCGACGATGTCGGTGCCGACGCCGTAAATCATGCGGCGTGGCCCGCCGCTTCGCGCATCAGCCGCTTCATTTCCTTGACCGCTTCGCGCATGCCGACGAAGACGGCGCGGCTGACGACGGCATGGCCGATGTGGAGTTCGCGTATTCCGGGCAGGCGCGCGATGGGCTGGACGTTGAAGTAGTTGAGCGCATGACCGGCGTTGAAGCGCATGCCTAGTTCGCGGATGGCCTCGCCAGCGGCGCGTATCTTCTCCACTTCCGCCAGCACCGCCGCACTTTCGGCGTCGCGGCCGCGATCAAAGAAGGCATGGGCGTAGGGGCCGGTGTGGATTTCGCAGACGCGAGCGCCGATGCGCGCCGCCGCCTCGACCTGCGCCGGTTCGGCGTCGATGAAGACGCTGGTGACGATGCCGGCGTCGGCCAGCCGCGCCACGACGTCCTTCAGCTTGGCTTCCCCGCCGACGACGTCGAGCCCACCTTCGGTGGTGATCTCGTGGCGGCCTTCGGGCACCAGCATGGCCATCTCCGGCTTCAGCCCGCAGGCGATGCCGACCATCTCGGCCGTGGCCGCCATTTCGAGGTTGAGCTTGATGTGCGTGAGTTCGCGCAGGCGCCGCACGTCGTGGTCCTGGATGTGGCGCCGGTCCTCGCGCAGATGGACGGTGATGCCGTCCGCGCCGCCCAGCTGCGCCTCCACCGCCGCCCACACCGGATCGGGTTCGTAGGTGCGCCGCGCCTGACGGATCGTGGCGACGTGGTCGATATTCACTCCCAGTTCGATCATGCGAACTCCCGTTCCTATAGTTCCTGCAATTCGACGAACACCCGCCGCGACTGTAGCGGCTGCCCGCCCAGGTAATGGGCGACCAATTGGCGCATCAACCCTTTGCTCTCCGCCAGCGTGCGCGGATCGGCGTAATCGTCGGCGGCCAGATCGAGCAGCGTCTTGCCGGAAATCGTCGCTGCGGCTTCGTCGCCATGGGCGAGGACGGCGCCGCGCTCGACCTGATAGACGTACTGGCGGTCCGCCTGCACCGGCTCGCCGTTGCCGGCCTCGCGGTCCAACGCCAGGCCGTAGCCGAGCTCCCGCAGCAGCGTCTTTTCGAAGCGGCGCAACTCCGCCGCCTCGGCGGCGCCGCGGGACAATGCCGACAAGGCGTCGCCGTAGGCGTCGTAGAGCACCGCATGCGCGTCTTCGCGCGGCATCAGCTTGAGCAGCAGCTCGTTCAGATAATAACCGAGCAGCAGGCATTTGCCGGTCAGGAGCGGCAGGCCGCCCAGCCATTCCGCCTTCGCCAGCGTCTTCACCTCGCCGCCGCCGAACCACGACAGTTCGAGCGGCTGGAAGCTCATCAGCACGCCGCGCAGCGCCGAGCGCGGGCGCCGCGCGCCGCGCGCCAGCAGCGCCAGGCGGCCGTGGGTGCGCGAAAACACGTCGAGGATCAGGCTCGTTTCGCTGTAGGGGTGGACGTGCAACAGGAAAGCCGCCGCGCCGTCGATGCGCTGCTTGCCGGACATTACTCGTAGCCGAGGGACTTCAGCGCCCGTTCGTCGTCGGCCCAGCCGCTCTTCACCTTGACCCAGGTTTCGAGCCAGACCTTGCCGCCGAACAGCGCTTCCATGTCCTTGCGGGCATCCGAGGACATGCGCTTCAGGCGTTCGCCGCCCTTGCCGATGACGATGGCCTTGTGCGCGGCCTTGTCGACGACGACCGCGGCGTGGATGCGCCGCAGTTCGCCCTCCTGCTCGAACTTCTCGATTTCGACGGCGATGCCGTAGGGCAGTTCCTCGCCCAGGTTGCGGAACAGCTTCTCGCGCAGCAGTTCGGCGGCGAGGAAGCGCTCGGGCCGGTCGGTGATGTCGTCGGCGGCGAAGATGTGCGGTCCCGCGGGCAGGTAGCGCGCCGTCGCTTTCAGCAGTTCTTCGATGCCGCGTCCCTTTTCGGCGCTGAGCGGGACGATCTCCGCGAACTCGTATTCCTGGGCCGTCTTCTCGATGAAAGGCAGCAGCCGCGACTTGTCGGCCAACTGGTCGCCCTTGTTGATGACCAGCAGCACCGGATTGCCCTTGGGCAGCAGGCGCACGATTTCGCGTTCGCCGGCACCCCAGCGGCAGCCGTCGATCAGGAACAGCACGACGTCTACGCCTGCCAGCGCCGTCGTGACGCTGCGGTTCATCAGGCGGTTCAACGCATTCTTGTGCTGGGACTGGAACCCCGGCGTGTCGACGAAGACGAACTGGCAGTCGTCGCCGCCGACATCGGTCGTCAGGATGCCGCGTACCTGGTGGCGCGTGGTCTGGGCCTTGCGCGAAGTGATGCTGATCTTGGCGCCGACGAGGCGGTTGGCCAGCGTCGACTTGCCGACGTTGGGCCGTCCGATCACGGCAAGCGTGCCGGTGCGCGCGGTCATCTTGCCGCCGCCAGTTGATCGAGCGCGGCTTGCGCCGCCGACTGCTCCGCGGCGCGCCGGCTACCGCCCTGGCCCCGCACGCGAATGCCCAGCACCGGCACGGCGCACTCGACTTCGAACTCCTGGTCGTGCGCCTCGCCTTGCGTGGCGACGAGCAGGTACTGCGGCAGCGGCAGCTTGCGGCCTTGCAGCACCTCCTGCAAGGCCGTCTTCGGATCCTTGCCGGAGTTCTTGGGATCGACCTGATCCAGCAGCGCGCGGTAGAGGCGCTCGATTGCTTGCTGTGCCGCGGCGAATCCGCCGTCGAGGTAGATGGCGCCGAAGATCGCTTCAAGGCCGTCGGCGAGGATCGACGGCCGGCGGAAGCCGCCGCTCTTGAGTTCGCCCTCGCCCA
>DAIEEM010000344.1 GCA_027325905.1 Rhodocyclaceae bacterium | reverse complement strand
GCCGCCCGCGGCCAGGTAGGCCGCCATGGTGGTGGTGAAGTTGCCGGAGTTCGAATAGACCGCCACCGAACCCTTGCGCAGCGATTCCTCGGGCTTGTCGCCGCCGAGCGCGCCGCCGATGCGGATGTGATTCCAGGCGTGGGCGACGCCGAGGCAGTTGGCGCCGAAGACGTCGACGCCGCGCTGCTGCGCCATGGCGCGAATTTCGCGCGCATCGTGCACCGAGACCTTCTCGGTGAGGACGACGATCTTTTCGATGTCCTTGTTCACACGCATCAGTTCGAAGACGCCGTCGCGCACCGCCGCCGGCGGCAGATAGACGACGCCGACGTTGAACTTGTGGCCGTCTTCCATGCCTTCGCGGACGTTGTTATAGACCGGGATGTCGCCGACCGGGGTCTCCAGCACTTCGCCGCGCCGTCCCGGCGACGTGCCGAAGACGATGTTGCCGCCGGAGTAAGCGTGGCTCACCGGGGTGACGCCGCGCGACTCGTTGCCGAGGATGTTCAGCACGCAGACGCGGTCCTTGCAGGTGGCGATCTCGGCCAGCGAGTTGATGCCGACGAAATACTTGAATTTCTGGATGGCTTGGTTGCTCATTGCATTCCCCAACAGTCTTGTTCGTTCGATGCCGTCGCCGCGCCGCTCACGCCGCCACGCCCAGTTTGCGGGCGAGCATTTCGCGGCCGCCGCTCTTCATCCAGCGGTCTGCCGCCTGCGCATAGCGCACGACGTCGGTCATCGCCGAGTCGAAGGCGAAGATGCGGTAGGGCAGGCCGAGCGAGTCGCACACGTCCTTGAAGGCGAGCAGGCCGCGCGACAGGTTCGGGCCGCCGCGGCCGATGACGACGTAGACCGGCGTCGGACCATGCTCGGAGAAATAGTCGCGCAGCGCGTCCGCCATGGCGCGGAAGGTGACGAAGATGTCGGTATTGTTGGCCTTGCCGCCGATGACGAACAGCACGTTCGACTGCTTGAGCCAGTGCTTCAGGCAGATGCGCATGACTTCGCGCATCTTCTCGTAGGGCGGATTGCCGCCGAAGTCGGAGGAGATGATGGCGTCATCGCCGAGAAATTCGGTCACCAACGAGTTGGCGCCGCCGCCGAAGGTCGGCGCCAGGATGGTGCCCTTTTCGTTGATCACGGAAACGTCGGACTGGCCCTGGTAGGTGCGCAGTTGGTTGATTTCCTGCTCGAAGTTGGAATAGTCGACGGCGAACAGGTCGTTGGGCAGGTTGAGGCGCTTCATGCGCGGGTCGTCGCGGTCGAAGCCGCACTTGAAGTCGCAGGCGATCGGCATCAGGCTGCCCTTGCCCGTCGGCGCCATGCGGATCGGGTTGAGCTCCAGCGTCGTCATGCCGTGATGGTGGAACAGGTCCCACAGCTTCGGCAGGTGCTGCACCAGCGGCGAGACGATTTCCTTCGGCGCCTTGAGGTCGGACAGCGCGTTGGTGATGATGAAGGACTTGAGGCCGGTGAGCGGATCGAACGGCACCTCGACGATCTGGTCCTTCGACAATTCCTCGATGTCCATGCCGCCGTGGTGCGTGATGGTCAGCGTCGGCGCGCGGAAACGGGTCGAGTCGGCGATGGAAACATAGACTTCGTGCTCGGCCGGCACGGCGCCTTCGAAAGTGACGCCCTGCGACTTCGACACGGCATTGCCATGCCGGTGCTCGACGAAGTAGAGGCGCTCCTTCTCCTTGAGCGCGGTCTTCAGGTCCTTGGCCCGGCCGATCAGGCCGGACTTGCCCTTCTTGCCGATGCCGCCGCGGAAGATCGGCTTGACGAAGACTTCGCCGCACTTGGCGATGAGGTCGGTGATCTGTTGCTCGCTGGCTTCGGAGCCGAGCACCTGCGAGGTCGGAAAATCGACCAGCTTGAGGAGCTTCGCGCCGTAGAGCATTCCTGTGATGTTCATGTCATTTCCCTCGAACGGGTTCCGTCATTAGTATTCTTGCGGCAGGTTCTTGAGCTGCGCCCAGGAATAGACCGGTCCCTTGACGCAGACATAGTCCTTGCCCACGTTGCAGCGTCCGCACTTGCCGACGCCGCACTTCATCTTGTTCTCGATCGTGGTGTAGATCTGCTCGTCGGTGAAACCGAGCTGTTGCAGGTTCTGGATCACGAACTTGATCATGATCGGGGGCCCGCACACCACCGCGACGGTGTTCTTCGGATCCGGCTTCTTGTCCAGCACGTTGGACGGCACGAAGCCGACGAATTCCTTCCAGCCGTCTTCCGCGCGATCGACGGACAGGTTCACCGTCGCTTGGCCGCGCAGGCGCTCCAGGTCTTCGCGGTACATGATGTCCTTCGACGAGCGTGCGCCGTAGAACACCGTGATGTCCTTGAAGTTGGCGCGCTGCGCCACCGCCGTCGTGACGATCGGCCACACGGGAGCCAGGCCGACGCCGCCGCCGATGACGACGAGATTCTTGCCGCGCCACTCGTTGAGCGGGAAGTTGTTGCCGTAGGGTCCGCGGATGCCGACGACGTCGCCGACGCGCAGATTGTGGAAGGCCTCGGTGACGCGACCGACGCGCATGATCGAGAACTGCTTGTATTCCTTGTTCAGCGGCGACGAGGCGATGGAAATCATCGATTCGCCGCGGCCGAAGATGGAGAGCATGGCGCACTGGCCGCACTCGTGGTCGAAGCCGTCGCCGTTCTCGAATTCGAGGCGGAAGGTCTTGATCGCGCGTTCGCCGCCGATCTCCTCCTTGATGTGGGCGATGCGGGCCAGCTTCGGCAGGTAGGTGTTTTCGTGAGCGTGACTATGCGACATGTTCGGCAACCTTGTTCACGACGGCGACGATATCGATTCCCACCGGGCACTCGGACACGCAACGGCCGCAGCCGGTGCATTGCAGCATCCCGAAGTTCTCGTGGAAGTAGCGGAACTTGTGGCTGACGCGCTGGCGCAACCGCTCGCCGGTGGTCTCGCGCGGGTTGTGGCCGGACGTGTGCATGGTGAAGTCCGGGAACTGGCAGTTGTCCCAGGTGCGCACGCGGATGCCCTTGAGCGGCGTCGAGCCGGTCACTTCGTCGTTGAGGTCGAAGCAGTGGCAGGTCGGGCAGAGGAAAGTGCAGATGCCGCAGCCGATGCAGGGCTTCGCCATTTCTTCCCAGACCGGCGAATCGAAGCCGGCCTTGAGCGCGGCGGGCGCGCCCTTGGCGTCTTTCACGGCGCGTTGCGGCGCGGCCACGGCGTCGGCGTGCGTCTGATCGAGTTTCTTCTTGTCGGCAGGCGCCACCTTGGCGAACAAACTGTCGGCCGCCGCAATCAGCGCCTCGCCGGTCTTGGTGACCGCCTGCGCGACGTAGCCACCGCCGATGTCGGTCAGCAGGATGTCGAGGCCGTCGGTCGAAACCGGCGAACCGCCGACCGACTTGCAGAAGCAGGTCGGCTACGGCGGCGCGTTGCAGGCCAGGCCGACGTAAGCCGTGTTCTTGCGGCGCGTCTCGTAGTAAGGGTCGTTAACGTTGTCGGAGAAGACGCGGTCCATGCGCACCGCGCCGCGGCCGTCGCAGGGGCGCACGCCGAACACGGCGCATTGCGGCGCTGCCGGCTTCACTTCCGTGAGGCGCGGCGCCTCGCCCTTGACCTGCTCGAAGGCGAAGAAGATTTCGCGCTGCGGGAAGGAAAACTCCTTGGGCGGCTGCTTGGTGTTCGGGTAGTCGAGGTCCGTGGACTCGGCGACCGGCTTGAAGAGCCAGACGCCGTCTTCCAGCGCCGGCGCATGCACTTCCCAGCCGCCCTTGGCAACGGCGGCGATCCAGTCGTTCAGACGGGCTTTGTCGAGTATCTTTTCCATGCTCATCGAATGAATTCACCGGGGTCGTCGTCGCGGAAGGAGGCCACCAGCGACGGCCCCCCGATGCTGGCGCCAGGCTCGAAACCGAAGGCCTCGCGCGCTTCGCGCTCCATCTTGTTGTTGAGCAGACGCAGCGGAATGTTCACCGGGCAGACGCGCTCGCACTCGCCGCAATCGACGCAGCGGCCGGCCAGATGCAGGGCGCGCGTCATGTGGTAGGTGGCGTTCTCGGCGCGCGTCGCCGAGCGCTCGACCCAGCGGATGCGGTTGGCCTTCTCTTCGGCCGTCGTCTCCGGCGCGATCTTCATCTCGATGCTGTCGACCACGCACTCGTCGCAGAAGCACATCGGGCAAACCGAGCGACAGGCGAAGCAGCGGATGCAGCGATCGAACTGGCGCTGCCAGAAGTCCCAGCGCGCCGCCTCGTCCTGCGCCTCGAAGCGCTGGAGCGCGGCGAACTGCGGCTCGATGTCGCGGCCGGTCTTGTCTTCGCCGAGTGCGGTGTTGTTCTCCTTGGGGAAGGGGGTGCGGCATTCGAGGCAGCGGTCGGCCATGACTTCGCGCGCGGCGATCTTGTTTTCGCCCTTCGCGGTGGTGACGCTGAAGTCGTCGCCGGCGAAGGCCGCGGCCGTCGGCGCGAAGCCCTTCAGTTGCGTCGCCAGTTTCTTCTCGTCGAGCACGCCGCTGTTCTCGCAGGAGACGCCGATGATGTAGACATCTTCGCGCTTGAAGTAGTTTTCTTGCAGCAACACCACGATGGCGCGCGCGTCGCAGCCCTTGGCGACGATGCCGATCGGCGCGCCGGGCGACTGCTTGGCGTGCCTGAGTTCCTTGCGGTCGTTCACCAGGTTGAGCGCGAGGTTGTGATAGCAGGTGGGGTCCCACACCAGGCTGTCCGCCTCTTCCGGCTTGGTGATGACGCACGGCTCGGCGGCCATGCCGCGGCTGCCCGCGCGCCAGCCGATGACCGCGCGCACTTCGCCCTTGGCGAGCAGGTCGCGCGCGGTGTCGCGGATATCTTGAACATTGATCATGCGCGCTTCGCCTTCAGCTTTTCTTGCGGTCCGAGCGGACGCAGGTCTTCGACGAACTCCTTGACGACTTCGGCAAACTTGGCGCCTTCGGCGGCGGATACCCACGACATGCGGAAGCGGTTCTCCTCGACGCCGCAGAACTGCAGCAGTTCCTTGACGAGGTGCAGCTTGCGCCGCGCCAGGAAGTTGCCCTCCATGTAGTGGCAGTCGCCGATATGGCAGCCCGACACCAGCACGCCGTCGGCGCCCTTCTTCAAGGCCGACAGGATGTACATCGGCGACACGCTGCCGGAGCACGGCACGGTGATCGGCGTGGCATTGGCCGGGTACTGGATGCGCGAGACGCCCGCCAGATCGCTGCCCGCCGACGAGCACCACTTGCACAGGAAGGCAACGATCTTGGGCTCGTATTTTTGCTGTTCCGACATCGGTATTCCTTCTCTCAGAAACTCAGGACCGCTTCGATCATTTCGTTCACCTGCAGCGGCGAGGTGTTCCTGACTTCGATGGCCGCGCGCAGGCAGGTCGCCGAGCAACTGCCGCAGCCTTCGCACAGCACCTCGTTGACCACGGCCTTGCCGTTTTCGAGCCGGATCGCGTCGTAGGGGCACGCGGTGACGCACATTTCGCAGCCGGTGCAGTGCGAATTGCGCACGCGGGCCACCGTCGGCGTATGGCTGAGCGTCGCCTGTGACAGCAGGCCAAGCACCTTGGCGGCCGCGGCGCTCGCCTGCGAGACCGTTTCCGGAATGTCCTTCGGACCCTGGGCGCAGCCGGCCAGGTAGATGCCGCCGGTGACGCTCTCGACGGGCTTGAGCTTCGGGTGCGCCTCAGCGAGGAAGCCGTCCTTGTCGCGGCCGATCTTCAGCACGCGCGCCGCTTCCTCGGTGCCCTTCGAGGGCTGCATGGCCAGCGCCAGCACCACCATGTCGGCGTCGATCTCGACGTTCATGCCGGTCAGGGTGTCGGTGCCCATCACGCGCACCTTGCCGTCCTTGGTCCGATGGAGCTTGGAGACGCGGCCGCGCAGGTACATGGTCTCGTCGTCTTCCATGGCGCGCTGCACGAATTCCTCGTAGTTCTTGCCGCCCGAACGGATGTCGATGTAGAAAACGTAGGCCTTACCGTCCGGTACGTGGTGCTTGTACAGGCGCGCATGCTTGGCGGTGTACATGCAGCAGATCTTCGAGCAGTAGGCGCAGTGCTGCGCGGGATCGCGCGAGCCGACGCACTGGATAAAGACGACTTCCTTCGGTTCCTTGCGATCCGACGGACGCAGCACGTGGCCCTTGGTGGCGCCGGAAGCCGAGCACAGGCGCTCGAATTGCAGGCCGTCGAGCACGTCCTCGACGTTGCCGGCACCGTATTCGAGGATCTTTTCCTGCGGGTAGAGATCGAAGCCGGTGGCGACGACGATGGCGCCGACGTTCTCGGTCACCGTCTCCGGGCGCATGTCGTAGTTGATGGCGCCCGCTTCGCAGACGTCCTTGCACTTGCCGCAGCGGATCGGGTTCAGGCCCAGGCAGGCATCCTCGTCGAGCGTGTAGCTGGCCGGAATCGCCTGGGCGAAGGGAATGTAAATGGCACGCCGCGCCGTCAGGCCGAGATCGTGCTCGTTCGGCACCACCTGCGGACAGACGACGGTGCACTCGTCGCACAGCTTGCACGCCTCGGGATCGACGTAAGTCGGCTTCTTGAGGATCTTGACCTGGAAGTTTCCGACGGAGCCGGAAACTTCCTTGACCTCGCTGTAGGTCATCAGCTTGATCTTCGGATGGCGCGACACCTCCACCATCTTCGGCGACAAGATGCACTGCGAGCAGTCGAGCGTCGGGAAGGTTTCCGACAACTGCAGCATGTGGCCGCCGATGGTGGCGAGCTTCTCGACCAGCACGACCTCAAGGCCGCCGTTGGCCATGTCGAGCGCGGCCTGGATGCCGGCGATGCCGCCGCCGATGACCATCACCTTGCGGACGACGGGGACGGCGATGGGCTCCAGCGACTTGTTGCGGGCCACGCGGCGGATGGCGCTGCGCGAAATCTTGATGGCCTTGGCGGTCGCCTCGTCGCGGTTCTTGTGCACCCAGGCGCACTGCTCGCGGATGTTGGCGATTTCGCAAGTGAAGCCGCTGATGCCGGCGCGTTCGGCGTTGTCGCGGAAGGTCTTCTCGTGCAGGCTCGGCGAGCAGCAGGAAACCACGACGCTGTCGAGCTGGTTGTCCTTGATCGCCTGGATCACGGCATTCTGGCCGGGATCCGAGCACATGTAGACGTAGTCCTGGGAGTAGGCGACCGTGCCCTCCTGGGCCATGGTCTCGGCGACCTTCTTGACGTCGACCGTCGCGGCGATGTTGTTGCCGCAGTGGCAGACGAATACGCCTGTGCGCTTTTCGCTCATGCGACGGCTCCGGCTTCTTGTTTCGCCCCGCCCTGCATCGCCGCCACGCCGTATTCGTAGCCTTTCTCGAAGGCCTTGATGTTGACCTTGAGGAAGCGATCGGGAACGAGGCCGGGCAGCGCCTTCTTCATGGCGTCGGCGGAAACGATGCCGGTGACCGCAGCGAAGAAGCCGAGCGCCACGAGGTTGGTGAAAAGACGGTTGCCGACTTCCTCGGCGAAGCGCGTCGCGGGAACACGCATGACCTGCAGGTCGGGATGCTCGACCTTCATCTTCACCAGGTCTTCTTCGACGATCAGCACGCCGCCCTTGGGCAGTTCGGACCAGTACTTGTCGTAGGCTTCCTGCGAGAGCGCCATCAGGATGCCCGGATGGGTGATGTACGGATACAGGACGCGATCGTCCGAGACCACGAGCTGCGCCGCGCAGGCGCTGCCGCGCGCTTCCGGGCCGAAGCTCTGCGTCATGGTGGCGAACTTGTCGTCGTAGAGCGACAAGGCTTTGCCCGTAATCAAGGCGCAGCGGATGATGCCCTGGCCGCCGAAGCCCGAAAACCTGATCTCAGTGGTGCTCATGCGCTAGGTTCCCTTACTTGCGGGTCTTCTTGGCCGCAGCCTTGGCCGGAGCCTTGGCGACAGCCTTCGGCGCAGCCGGCTTCGCCGGCGTCTTCTTCATGGCCGGCTTGGCGACAGCTTTCTTCGGCGCAGCAGCCTTCTTGGGGGCAGCGGCTTTCTTGGAAGCTGCCGCCTTCTTCGGCGCAACGGCTTTCTTCGGAGCCGCCGCCTTCTTGCCGGCAGCGACCTTCTTGGCGGGTGCGCGCTTTTCCTGCGCATCGGCTTCGGCCAGCGCTACCGCGCGGCGCGCGGCGGTGCGCTCCTTCTCGGCCTTCTCTTCGGCCTGGCGCTCCGGCACGGTTTTGCCGTAGAGCTGGTAGTCGTCGCCGACGACCTGGACGCAGCGATTGTCGAGTGCCTCGATGTAGGTCGGCTTGTCGCGCTCGACGAACTTGCCGACGATGATCTTGTCCTGGAAGTTGATGTCCAGCTCGCGCGTGTCGCAGCCGTGCTTCAGGATCGACTGCTCCTGGTAGTACTGGAGCGCATCGACGCCGTCGCCGAGGCGGTTGCGGCGCAGGTAGAGCGTGGTGCAGGGAGAGATGATCTCGATGAAGGAGAAGCCCTTGCGCGCCAGCGCCTCTTCGATCGACTGCATGAGGTTGCGCGAATGCATCGAGGTCCAGCGCGCGACATAGCTGGCGCCGCAGGCATCAGCCAGCAGCGGCAGGTTGAACGGGTATTCGTGGTTGCCGAACGGCGTCGT
>DAIEEM010000331.1 GCA_027325905.1 Rhodocyclaceae bacterium | reverse complement strand
CTGGACGATGGCGGCGATGGTGACGATGAACGACAGCGTGCGCAGGTATTCGAGGCCGTTTGGCAGCAACAGCCAGTGGTCGATGACGAAGCTGGTGCCGCAGCCCAGCGTCAGCACGAAGGTTGTCGCCGCGCCCATGCCGAGCGCCGTTTCCAGCTTCTTCGACACGCCCATGAAGGGGCAAAGTCCGAGGATGCGGACGAGGACGACGTTATTGACGAGGACGGCGCCGATGAGGATGAAGATATAGCTGGACATGAAGGGGTAAGAACGGATGAAAGCCTTGCCGGCCGGCGCATTAGAGGGCGCTAATTATCCCTTATTGCATTGCGGTGAACAACCCTGTTTTTATCGCTGGTATTAAGCGGGCGCCTGAACGTCGCGCGTTGCGGCCACGCATTCCCTGACCAGTTCCGGTCCGCGGAAAATGAGGCCCGAATAGATCTGTACCAAGGCCGCGCCAGCGTCCAGCTTGGCGCGGGCCTTGGCGCCGTCCATGACGCCGCCGGCGGCGATGACCGGCAGCTCGCCGGCCAGGGCGGCGACGAAAGCGCGCACGATGGCGGTGGATTTCTCGAACACCGGCAGGCCGGAAAGGCCGCCGGCCTCGTCTCCGTGCGGCAGGTTGGCGACGCCTTCGCGTTCCAGCGTCGTGTTGGTGGCGATGACGGCGTCGATGCGGTGGCGGCGCAGGGCGTCGGCGATGCCGAGCACTTGCGCGGCGTCGAGGTCTGGCGCGATCTTCAGCGCCAGGGGTACGTAGCGACCGTGGCGTGCGGCGAGTTCGGCCTGCTTCGCCTTGAGGCTGCCCAGCAGCGCATCGAGCTCGGCGTCGCCTTGCAACTGGCGCAGGTTCTTGGTGTTGGGGCTGGAGATATTGACCGTAACGTAGCTGGCGTGGGCGTAGACCTTTTCGAGGCAGATCAGGTAATCGGCGGCGGCGTTCTCGATGGGCGTATCGAAATTCTTGCCGATGTTGATGCCGAGTATGCCGCGGTACTTCGCCGCCTCGACGTTGGCGACGAGCGCATCGACGCCGTGGTTGTTGAAGCCCATGCGGTTGATGATGCCCTGCGCGGGTGGCAGGCGGAACATGCGCGGCTTGGGATTGCCCGGCTGCGGCCGCGGCGTGACGGTGCCGATTTCGAGGAAGCCGAAGCCCATGGCGGCGAAACCGTCGATCGCTTCGCCGTTCTTATCGAGGCCTGCCGCCAGGCCGATGCGATTGGGGAACGACAAGCCCATGACCTCGACCGGCTTGTCCGGCAGCGGGCGCGCGGCCGGCAGCAGTCCGGCGCGTCCCAGCAGGCGCAGCCCGGCGATGGTGGTTTCATGGGCCGTCTCGGCGTCGAGGGCGAAGGCGAAGGGGCGGACGAGGCAGTAGGGCAGCATGGCCGGATTCTATCCGAGCGTCCCGTCCGTCGGCTTCGCCACACCGGCGATTGGCCTTCGGGCGGCGATGCCGGATAAAATATCGTCATGGCGCAATACGATCCCACCCAAAAGTCGCTGATCCGCATGGAATTGCGGCGCTTCGCCATCCGCTGCCAGGGTAACGAAGGCTTGCTGCAGCGTGCCGATTCGTTGCGCGAGGTGGCGCGCCTGGCGACGATATCCCTGCCCTACCGGATTTCCGGAGAATACGATGCGCGCGACTTGCAGCGGCGCCTGCAACTTGTCGCAGAGGACAGGGCCAAGGAGCTGATCCTCGAACAGATCGCCGCCATCTTCAAGGTCGACGCGAGCAGCCGTTCCGGCATCAGGAACAAGGTCGCCGACGATTGGGCCGCTCTCACCGGGCCGCTCGCCCACTTGCGGCATTGGGCTACGCTCAAGCTGGCGGCGGCCGGACAGATGCAGCCGGAAAGCCGCTAGGGCAGTTCCTGCCACTGGCCGAGACGGAAGATTTCCTGCGGCCGGAAATTCGCCTTGTAGGACATCTTGCGGCTGTCCTTGATCCAGTAGCCGACGTAGAGGTGGGGCAGGCCGAGATACCGGCATTGGCCGATCTGCCAGAGGACGGCGTAGGTGCCATAGCTGGTGCCGGTGGGGTCGGGATCGTAGAAGGTGTAGACGGACGAGAGGCCGTCGCTGAGTTGGTCGACGATGCTCACCATGCGCAACACGCCGGCCTCACGGAATTCGATGAGTTTGCTGTCGACGTGGGTTTGCAGCAGGAAGTGCGCGTACTGGTCGCGGCTGTCCTGGTCCATGCCGCCGCCGCTGTGCCGCGCCGCCTGGTAGCGCTGGTAGAGCACGTAGTGTTCTTCGCGGAACACCAGCGGGCGCTCGTGGGCGACGAGGTCGCCGTGCTGCCTGAGCGCGCGGCGCTGGCTGCGCGTTGGCACGAAGCGCTCCGTCAGGATGCGCATCGGCAGGCATTCGCGGCAGGCGTCGCAATACGGCCGGTAGGTGAACACGCCGCTGCGGCGGAAGCCGGCCCGTACGAGTTCGCCGTAGGTCGTCACATCGATCAGGTGCGTCGGCGTGGCCACCTGCGAGCGTGCGATGCGTCCCGGCAGGTAGGAGCAGCCATAGGGCGCCGTCGCATAGAACTGCAGCAGTGGGAATGGCGGCAGGTCGCGCAAATGTGCCATTTGCCTACGTGGCCCTGAAGGCGTCCTTCACTGCATTAGCCGGCCACGAACCGGGCGCCGTGCCTGCGGCGACGAGTCCGTCGAGCAGGGCGCGGAATTCCGCACGCGGAATGGGGCGGGCGCCGAGGGAGGCGAGGTGAGCGGTTTCCATTTGGCAGTCTATTATGCCGAATCCGAGTCGCCGCAACTGCACGCCGAGATGGGTCAGCGCGATTTTCGAGGCGTCCGTTCGGCGCGCGAACATCGATTCGCCGTAGAACGCCCGGCCGATGGCGACGCCGTACAGGCCGCCGGCGAGTTCGCCGTCGATCCAGGTCTCCACGCTGTGGGCGAAACCGAGTCGGTGCAGTTCCCGGTAGGCCTCCTGCATCTCGGGCACGATCCAGGTGCCATTCTGTCGCGGGCGCGGCATGCCGGCGCAGGCGGCCACGACATCGTCGAAGGCGGTGTCGAGCCGCACTTCATAGTCCCGGCGGCGCAGGGTCTTCGCCAGCGAACGCGCGATGCGGATCTCGCCGGGAAACAGCACCATGCGCGGATCGGGACTCCACCAGAGGATCGGTTCGCCCGGCGCATACCACGGGAAAATGCCGTGGGCGTAGGCGGCAAGCAGGCGCTGCGGCGAAAGGTCGCCGCCGGCGGCGAGCAGGCCGTTGGGCGCGGCAAGCGCCGACGCCAGCGGCGGGAATACGGTTTCTGTGGGCAACCAGGGGATCATGGCGGCAACGTCGGGATGCGTCGTTGCCTTCAATGTTACGCCGAACTTCCGCTGCGCCGCCCTTGCGCGCCGGAAAGATCGGCGCTCAGCTGAGCTTGGCGGCGTCGCCCCAGAGGC
>DAIEEM010000327.1 GCA_027325905.1 Rhodocyclaceae bacterium | reverse complement strand
ACCCGCGCCTGCTCGGCCTGCGCACGCTGCTGGCGCGCGACATCGCGCGGCTCAAGGCGGTGCCGGCCGCCGACGTGCCGGGCATCGCGCTGAAACTGGAGACCGTCGTCGTCGCCGTCGACACCATGCCGCTGGCCGCCGAGCAGCGGCCGCGGGCCGAGCCGCCTACGAAGCCGTCGCGCTCGCCGGCGGACCTGAGCTTCTGGCAGGCGCTGGCGCGCGACATCTGGAACGACACCAAGCAACTCGTGCGCATCGAGCGCATCGACGCGCCCGAGCCCGGACTGCTGTCGCCGAGCCAGAACTTCTTCCTGCGCGAGAACCTCAAGCTGCGGCTCGTCAATGCGCGCCTGGCGCTGCTGTCGCACGACGCCAGGAGCTTCAAGGAGGACGTCGGCCAGTCGCGCGTCTGGCTGGAACGCTATTTCGACACCACCGCCAAGCCGGTGCAGGCGGCGCTGGCCACCTTGAAGGGGCTCGCCGCGGTCGACATGGCGACCGACCTGCCGTCGCTCGCCGAAACGCTCAACGCCCTGCGCAACTTCAAGCTCGCGCAGGAACGGAAATAATGCGCAGCCTGCTCTGGCTGTTGACCCTGGCCGCGCTGGCCGTCGGCCTGTCGCTGGCGGCGCGCTACAACGACGGCTACGCGCTGTTCGTGCTGCCGCCCTGGCGCATGGAGATTTCGCTCAACCTGCTGCTGGCGCTGCTGGCGGCCGGCTTCCCGGCGTTCTACCTGGTGCTGCGCGGCGTCGTCAACACCCTGGGCCTGCCGGACAAGGTGCGTGCCTTCCGCGCCCGCCGCGTCCGCGAGAAGGCCGCCGGGGCCCTGGCGGACGCCATGCGCATGATGCAGGAAGGCCGCTACGGCCACGCCCTCAAGAGCGCCGAGCGCGCTTACGGCGGCGGCTACATGCCGGGCCTCGCCGCCCTGACGGCCCAGCGCGCCGCCCACGCCCTGCGCGACGAACCGCGCGAGACGCACTGGCGCGAACGCGCCACCTGGCACGACGACGAGACCTATGCGGCACGGCTGATGACCGCCGCCGAACTGGCGGTGGACGTGCGCGACTTCGACGCCGCCCATCGCGCGCTCGAACACCTGGCGGCGAGCGAAGGCCGCCACATCGCTGCGCTGCGCCTGTCGCTGCGTGCCGAGCAGGGGCTGGGCCACTGGCGCGAAGTGTTGCGGCTGGCGCGGCAACTGGAGAAGTCCAAGGCGCTCACGGCCGAGCAGGCGGCGCCGCTGCGTGCCCGCGCGCACCGCGAGATCATCTCGCAGATGGGCGATCCGGCCCAGTTGGTGCGCTACTGGAACGCCATGCCGGAAGCCGACCGCCTGGAGCCGCGCCTGGCGCTGCAGGCGGCGCGCACGCTGGCGGCGACCGGCGGCTGCCTGCAGGCGGCGAACCTGGTCGAGGAATTCCTCGACGAGCACTGGGACTCCGCAGTCGCCGCCGTCTATGCCGATTGCGAAGGCGGCGACACGCTGGCGCGCATCGCCCACGCCGAGAAATGGCTGGGCGCCCATCCGCGCGACGAGCAGTTGCTGCTGGGACTCGGCCGCCTGTGCCTGCGGCAGAAGCTCTGGGGCAAGGCGCAGAGCTATTTCGAAGCCTCGCTCGCCATCCTGCCGACGCGCGGCGCCCATGTCGAGCTTGCGCAATTGCTCGACGACCTCGGCCGCGAGGCCGAAGCCAACGCCCAGTACCGCGCGGCGGCGCTGCTGTAGACGCCGGCGGCGCCTTTGCGGCGCGGGCAGATTCCTAGGGTTTGTGGAAGTCGAGGACGTTCTGCGTCGCCGCCGGCGCAGCGGCGGCGACCTCGCTGCGTTCGGGCGGGCTGTCCGCGGCGACGGCCTCGAGTGTCGCCGCGATCGGCGTCCAG
>DAIEEM010000322.1 GCA_027325905.1 Rhodocyclaceae bacterium | reverse complement strand
GCACGGTTTCCTGCTCTTCGCGCTGCTTGCGTTCGGTGATGTCGAAGGCGATGACGTACAAGAGCGTGCGGTTGCCGTGCAGCAGCGGGCAGATGAAGGTTTCGACGTCGCGGATTCCGCCGTTCTTCAGGCGGTGGTGCCATTCGCGCTGCGTCGTCTCGTTGGCCAGCGCATGGCGATGGCTGGCGCCGACTTCTTCCGGCGGCGCCGTGTTGATGTCGCAGATGTCCTTGCCGCGGAGTTCGGCGGGCGCATAGCCCCAGAACTCGGCGGCGGCGCGGTTGGCGTCGACGATCTGCCGCGTGGCGGGATCGAGCAGGTAGGTGATCCAGGAACTGCCCTCGAACATCTGCCGGAAGCGCGATTCGTTGGCGCGCAGCGCCGCCTGCTGGCGCACCACCTGTTCCTGGAGATTGTTGAAGCTCTCCGCCAGTTGGGCGATTTCGTCGCTGCCCTCTAGCGGCAGCGGATGGAACGGCGAGGCGCCGCTGGTCATGTCGTTGAGCGCACGGGCGCAGCGGCCCAACGCCGCGAGCTCGCGGCGGACGAACAGCCAGACCAGCGCGGCGACGATCAGCGACAGCAGCGCCGCGTCGCGATAGATGTCGTTCGCCATGGCGCGGATCGGCGCGAAGGCCTGCGCCGTCGGCAGGCTGTCGATGACGAACCACGGCGTGCCGGGAATGCCCTTGACCGAGGCGAGTTCTTCGTTGCCGTCGGAGTCCATGACGACGTCGGAACCCTCGAAGCCGCTGCTCCGGGTGAGGTCGTAGAGGCGGTTTTCACCGCGCGCCGGCAGCGGCTCCAGTTGGCGCGCGCTGTCGGTGTCGACGACGACGAGGCCGTCGCGCGGCGAGACGACGAGAATGTTGCCCGATGCGGTCGCGCGCGGGCGCGTCACGACGTGGAAGATGTCGCTGCCGGCGATCGGCAGGGGGCCGGCGAGGACGCCGACGGTGTCGCCGTGCGCGTCGCGGATCGGTACGGCGATGACGATGGCGGGCTGCTGCCAGGTCGGATCGATGTGGGGCCTGCCGATGGCGGGCCGGCCGCTGGCCATCGCGGCGCGGAAGAAGTCGTCGTTGCCGTGGGCGGAGCCGGCGCGGCCGGGCATGGCGGGATAATCGGCGCGGCAGCGGCCGTCCTTGCCGATGACGCACAGACCCTTGGCGAACAGGCGATAGATGGCCTGGCGTTCGCTCAGGTAGTCGCGCAGCCGACGCGGGTCGTCCAGCCATTCGGGCCGGATGGCCTCAGCCAGCGTGCTCAGGGCGTCGATGCGCACGCGGATGGCGGCGTCGATGCTGTCGGCGATGAAGCTGGCGGCGGCGAACTGCTGGTCCGAAAGGAGCTGCCGCTCGTCGTTGCGCAGTTTGTCGGCCGAGCGGAAGGCCATGCCCCAAATTGCCGCGACGAACAGCGCCGTTGCGAACAGCGCGATCCTCGATTTCAGGCTCGACAAGAGGCGCGGTCGAGACATGCGGCGATCCTATTTCGGCCAGATGACGAGATGATACGCCGATAGGCGGCGCGCCCTTCGGACTTTTCCTATAAGCGCTTTCAGCCGGAAAGATTGCCAAACTTAGGTATTATTGCGCGTTCGCATCAACGCGATACGTTGCGGCCCGCCGCGGGCGGGGTGCAGGGAAAACAACCAGCATCGGGGAGCTGAATGCCATGTTGATCGGAGTGCCGAAGGAGACTGCAGCGGGCGAAAAGCGTGTTGCCACCGTGCCCGAAGTGGTGGAAAAACTAATCAAGCTGGGTTTCTCGGTCGCCGTCGAATCCGGCGCCGGCGACGCGGCGAATTTCAGCGACGACACCTACCGCGCCGCGGGCGCCGAGATCGTCGCCGGGGCGGCCCCGCTCTGGGCCAAGTCCGACATCGTCTTGAAGGTGCGCGGGCCGAGCCAGGAAGAAGTCGGCCTGATGCGCGAAGGCGGTACGCTGGTCAGCTTCATCTGGCCGGCGCAGAACCCCGAACTGATGCAACAACTGGCGGCCAAGAAGGCCACCGTGTTGGCCATCGACTCGCTGCCGCGCCAGCTCTCCCGCGCCCAGAAGATGGACGCGTTGACCTCCATGGCCGGCATCGCCGGCTACCGCGCTGTCATCGAGGCCGCCAACGCCTTCGGCCGCTTCTTCAACGGCCAGATCACCGCCGCGGGCAAGGTGCCGCCGGCCAAGGTCTTCATCGCCGGCGCCGGCGTGGCCGGCCTCGCCGCGATCGGCACGGCCGCCAGCCTGGGCGCCATCGTGCGCGCCAACGACACCCGCGCCGAAGTGGCCGATCAGGTCGTGTCGCTCGGCGGCGAATTCGTCAAGGTCGACTACGAGGAAGAAGGTTCCGGCGGCGGCGGCTACGCCAAGGTGATGAGCGAGGGCTTCCAGCAGGCCCAGCGCGAGATGTACGCCAAGCAGGCC
>DAIEEM010000314.1 GCA_027325905.1 Rhodocyclaceae bacterium | reverse complement strand
GCAGGCGCGTTTCCCCGGCGCCGAGGTCTGTCATGCGGAAGGCATAACCGTCCATGGCCGAGTTGTCGTGGGCGGGAACATCGATGGGGGAAATCACGTCGGCCGCCAGCACGCGGCCGAGGGCGGCGCGCAAGTCGAGGCGCTCAGTGCCGTCGACGGGCGACACCTGCGCGAGGATCAGTTCCTGCGCCTGATCGACGCTTAGGGAATCGGGATTGTCGGCGGCAGCGGCGCCGGCGGCGCTATTCTTCGACATGGCCGGTCATCCGCCGATGTATGACATTTCTATTTTCTTCCCGTGTGCGGTCTGCGCGCTGCGAATCTCGGAGTAGCGGTCGTCGCGCGCCTGCCAGATGGCGACGATGGCGGCGGCGATTTCGTCGTCCGTCTTGCCGTCGCGCATGAGCTGGCGCAGGTCGTGGCCTTGCTGGGCGAACAGGCAGGTGTAGAGCTTGCCCTCGGTCGACAGGCGCACGCGCGTGCAGCCGCCGCAGAAGGCATGCGTGACCGAGGAGACGACGCCGATCTCGCCGCCGCCGTCGCGATAGCGCCAGCGTTCGGCGACTTCACCGGCATACGCAGGATCGACGGCGTCGAGCGGAAAGACGGCGGCGATGCGCGCCACGATTTCGGCGGACGGCACCACTTCGTCCATGCGCCAGCCGTTGCTGCTGCCGACGTCCATGTACTCGATGAAGCGCAGGATTTGCCCGCGGCCGCGGAAATGTTCGGCCATCGGGATGATCTGGTCGTCGTTGACGCCGCGCTTGACGACCATATTGACCTTGACCGGCGCCAGTCCGGCCGCAGCGGCGGCGTCGATGCCGTTGAGCACGCGGGCGACTGGGAAGCCGACGTCGTTCATGCGGCCGAAGATCGCATCGTCGAGCGCGTCGAGACTGACGGTGACGCGCCGCAGCCCCGCCGCCTTGAGGGACTGAGCGCGCTGCGACAGCAGCGATCCGTTCGTCGTCAGCGTCAGCTCGATGCCGGGAATGGCGGCCAGCAGTTCGATCAACTGCTCGGTGTCCCGGCGCAGCAGCGGCTCGCCGCCCGTCAGGCGAATCTTCTGCACGCCTTGCGCGGCAAAGAGGCGGGCTACGCGGGCGATCTCCTCGAAGGAGAGCAGTTCGTTGCGCGGCAGGAACGGGTAGTCGCGGCCGAACACCGTCTTCGGCATGCAATAGACGCAGCGGAAATTGCAGCGGTCGGTGATGGAGATGCGCAAATCCCGCACCCGGCGGCCGCGTCTATCGACGAGTGGCATGTTCATGGCCGCAGTATATACGGCGGGCGCCAAACCTTTTCCGCCCTGGAATTCAACCGGAACAAGAAGGGAAATTCGCCGCATTTTTGCCCTTCAAGGGGCCGGCGGAGAAGCGCAGGATATGGGCTCGAACCGTTGAGGAGGCCTTCGTGATCATCCAGTCCGTTGCACTCGTCGCACTGCCCAACGCGCCGGCCTATCAGGAGAAGATCTACCGGGCGCACATGGATACCGGCGAGGATGTCTATTTGTTCCAGCAGCACTGGGACGTGTTCCTGCCCCCCGAGTCGCTCGTCGGCCTGACCCTCGAACAAGCCTGGAAAAAACGCACCGAGAAGATGGTGGCCGCGGCGAGCGGCCAGCATTGACTTAGTGAAGGGTAATGCCCGCATGCGGGCGTTAGCCGGAACTAAAAGCAACAGCCGCGGCGAGCGGCCAGCATTGACGGCTCGCCAAAGAAAAAGCCCGCACGAGGCGGGCTTGGCAGCGAATCCACCGGGCGGATTACTTTTTCTTGGCTGCTTTCTTGCCGGCGACGGCGGCTTTGAAGCCGGCGCCTGCCGAGAATTTGGGCACGGTCGTGGCGGCGATCTTGATGGTGGCGCCGGTCTTCGGGTTCTTGCCGGTGCGGGCGGCGCGCTTGGCAGACTTGAAAGTACCGAAGCCGACGAGGGTGACGGAGTCGCCCTTGGACACGGTCTTGACGACGGCGGCGATGGTGGCGGACAGCGCTTTTTCGGCGGCTGCCTTGCTGATGCCGGCTTCCTTGGCAGTGACTTCAACTAATTCGGATTTATTCACGTTGTACCTCCCGGGAGTGAGTGGGTCTGATAGGCTTGAAGCCCGTACATTCTACGACAAGAATCCCGTCATGGAACTATTCCACAGCGCTATTCCGCTCGCCGACGCCGAGCTGGACCGCCTCGAAGACTTGCTCTCCGCCGAGGCGTTCCGCGGCGAGGCGATGCGGCTCGACGAACTGCAAGGGCTGCTCTGCGCCGTCGTCAGCGCACCGGAGCCCGTGCTGCCGAGCGTCTGGCTGCCCGCCGCCCTGTGCGCCGAGCCCGTCTACGAGAGCGAAGCGCAGATGCAGGAGGTCTTTGGCTTACTGATGCGCTTTTACGACGAAATCGCCGGCACGCTGGGGCGCGGCGCCGAACTGGACCTGATCCTGTTCCCGGTCGACGACGACGCGGACGAATTCGACTACGGCGCGTGGGCCGACGGCTATCTCTACGGCACCCACCTCGGCGCGGCGGACTGGCTCGCCGCTGCGGGCGAGTACGCCGAGGACTTGTCCGACCTGCTGGAGGATTTCTTTCTCCTCAACGGTGCCATCAAGGAAGACGTCCTCCAGCATGGCGAAACCTGGATGAGCGAGGCCGCGGAGCGGCAGGCGCTGGACACAGCGGCCGAAGATCTGCCGGAGCGGGTGGCTGCCATCTACGATTTCTGGCAAGCCTTGCGCTTCCCGGCGGAAACCCTGCGCCGCGAATCGCCCAAGATCGGGCGCAACGATCCTTGTCCCTGCGGCAGCGGCAGGAAGTTCAAGCTGTGCTGCGGCGATCCGAAGAAACTGCATTGATCGTGCCGCGGCGGCCGGTCGCCACATCGCTTGGCTGAAACGCGCCATCCCGGATACAATATCGCCATGAATACGCAATCCCCCCCCCCGGACTCCGTTCCGCCGCAGCCTCAGCAGGCGCCCCAGCCGCCTGACCCGCGTCGCCGTTTGCGCGAGCTTCTCGCCATTCCGGAGCGCGACAGGACCGATGCGCAATGGGACGAAATCGTCGAACTCGAAATCCAGACGGCACCCGGCAACCGCGCCACGCCGTTGCCTTCGGGCGGCAGCAGCAACCGGCCGCCGCAGCAGCAACAGAAGAAGCCTCATTTCAAAGGGCAGGGCGGTCGGCAGAAGCCGCGCAAGCCGAACACGCCGTAGTCGGACTGTAGTCGGACTGTAGTCGGCCCCGTGGTCGGCTCGTCCGCCGTGGCGACGCGGGCGTAATTCATATATCGTCGCCGGCGCTTGCGACTCCACTTGTCTCGTCGGTGGTGCGCTCCCGGCACGACGCGGCCGCGTCGCTGCCATTCAGCCAATGTTCGAGCATCGCCGCAAGTTCCGTCAAGTTGATCGGCTTGGTCAGGAAAGCGTCCATGCCCACGGCCAGGCAACGATCGCGATCTTCCTCGAACGCCGCGGCGGTGAGAGCGATGATCGGCATCCGGCCGGCGTCTCGCGCGCGTTCCCAGGCGCGGATTTCCGCCGTTGCGGCGAAACCGTCCATCACCGGCATCTGACAATCCATCAGGATCAGATCGGTCGCCAAACCGCCGGCAATCGCTTCGACGGCGAGCTGCCCGTTTTCGACGAACTCGATCTGGAATCCGAGGTTGCGCAACATGGCGCCGATCACCTTGCGATTGACGGCGTTGTCTTCCACGACCAGGATGCGCCTGGCCTGCGGCGGCGCCGTCGCCGCTGCGGCAATCGGCATTCCCGCATGCCGGCCAGGCGACTCCGGCGCAAGCAGCTTGACGCGGACGCGGAACCAAAAACGCGAACCCCGGCCGGGTTCGCTGTCGACGCCGACGGTGCCGCCCATCAGGTCGGCGAGCAGGCGGACGATGGAAAGACCCAGGCCGGTGCCGCCGAACTGGCGCGTGCTCGAGTCGTCGACCTGGACGAACGGCTGGAACAGCAGCGCCTGCTGCGCTGCCGGAATGCCGATGCCGCTGTCGCTCACCGCCAGTTCCAGCACGGCTTCGCCGCTGCTGCGCGACAGTTCGCGCGCCTCGATGCGGACGAAGCCCTGCGTCGTGAACTTGATCGCGTTGTTGACCAGGTTCGACAGCATCTGGCGCAGGCGGTTGGCGTCGGCCCAATAGCGCGCGCCGCGATCATCGCCGTGCCAGGCGGCCTCGACATTCAGGTTCTTGCGGTGCGCCGATTCGGTGAACAGGGCGGCGGTGTCGGCGACGATGCGGCCGGGATCGCATGCCGTCAGGTTGAGTTCCAGCTTGCCGGCTTCCACTTTCGAAAAATCGAGAATGTCGTTCAACAGCATCAGCAGCGTCTGGCCCGAATTCAGGATGGTGCGCGTACAGTCCTGGCGCTCGTCTTCGCCGAGGTTCGGCTTCAGCAGCACTTGCGCCATGCCGAGGATGCCGTTCAGCGGGGTGCGAATTTCGTGTGACATCATCGCCAAAAACCGGCTCTTGGCGCTGGACGACGCTTCCGCGTCGCGTCGCGCCTGCTCCAGTTGCTCGGCCATGCGCTGCATGTTCAGCGCGAGGCGGATCGAACTGTCCAGGCTGTCGTGAAAATAGCGCGCGCTTTTCAGCAGCGCGAACAGATAGAGCGTCGCCACCAGGGCGAGCATCCAATCGCGTGCACCGTGGGCATCGAGCGCGGCCGTCAGGATGATGGCCAGCATGACCGGCACGGCGTAGCCGCGGAACGCCTGCGGCACCGACGACAGAATCGGCACGGCGCCGGACACCATGCCGGCGATCACCAGCGCCGTGAACAGCCGCGTCGTATCCGGATCGGCGACCATCAGGGCACAGCCGCCGCCGGCCCACAGCAGCCCGGCGATGCCTGCCCAGCGAACGGCGCGTTGCCGCCAGTGGCTGGCGAACGCCGCCGCGGGGTGGCTATGGAGAAATTGGCGCGACAGGTTGTAGCGCAGGGCTGAGACGGCGAACACCGCCAGCAGCCAGCCCACGGCCCACAGCGGCGGCCGCAGGCCGCCGAGGATGAAAACCAGGACCATGCCGTTGATGGCGACGACGGCTTGCGCCATGCCGGCGTTCTGGAACAGCAGGCGGCATTTTTCGAGAACGATATCAGCCTCGGGAACGCGCCGGTCCGATGGCAAGGTGTCGATTATCGATGAGGTCTTGGCGAACATAGGAAGTGCCGCCATTTGACTCGATGACATGTCGAAATGCAACCGCATGGCCGGCGGTCGGCGCGGCGACGGGGAGAAAAATGGCCGCGTCCCTTTTCACCCGCCGCGCGCGCCGCAAAGCGTGGCATCATGAGCGCACGGCCGTTTTCTATTTTCCCGAGAGGACCATAAATTGGCAAAGCCGAATTTTCAATTTGAAAAGCGCAAGAAAGAACTGGAAAAGAAGGCCAAGAAGGAAGAGAAGCTGAAGCGCAAGCTCGAAAAGAGCTCGGCGCCGCGCGAAGAAGGCGAGCCCGCGGAGGCGGGCGATCAGCCGGCGGCCGATGCGGAGAAGTCCGCCGACTGAAGCCGCGCGGTGGTTATGACACGGGGCGGCCGCATCATTCGACGCCCTGGTTCGCCAGATATTCCTCGTAGTTGCCGCGGTAATCGACGATGCTGCCGTCGGTCTTGATCTCGACGATGCGCGTGGCCAGCGAAGAGACGAATTCCCGGTCGTGCGAAACGAACAGCAGCGTGCCCTTGTACTTCTCCAGCGCGTTGTTGAGCGACTCGATGGATTCCATGTCGAGGTGGTTGGTGGGCTCGTCCATCAGCAGCACGTTGTTGCGCAGCAGGATCAGCTTGCCGAACAGCAGGCGGCCCTGTTCGCCGCCGGAAACGACCTTCACCGATTTCTTCACTTCGTCGCCGGAGAACAGCAGGCGGCCGAGCGTGCCGCGGATCAGGGTCTCGACGTCGCCGCCCTCGTAGCCGCCGGCGCGCACCCATTGCTGAATCCAGTCGGTGAGGCTCCGGTCCGTGGCGAAATCCGCCGCGTGGTCCTGGGCGAAATAGCCGGGGCGGGCTTTCTCCGCCCACTTGACGCTGCCGTGCTGCGGCGTCAGTCCGCCGAGCGCTTCGCCCGCGAACAGGCGTAGCAGCGTCGTCTTGCCGACGCCGTTCTCGCCGATGATGGCGACCTTCTCGCCGGCCTCGACGGCGATGGAGAAGTTCTTGATCACCGCTACCTTCGGGTCGTAGCCGAAGCTCAGCTTCTCCGCCTCGACGGCGAGGCGGTGCAGCTTTTCCTTGTCGTCGTAGTCGAAGCCGATCCATGGGTACTGGCGCGAGGACGGCTTCATGTCCTCGATCTTGATCTTCTCGATCAGCTTGGCGCGCGAAGTGGCCTGGCGCGCTTTCGACTTGTTCGCCGAGAAGCGGCGCACGAAGCCCTGCAGTTCGGCGACGCGCTCCTTGGCCTTGGCGTTGGCGGCGGACAGCGTGGCGCGCGCCTGCGTCGAGGCTTCCATGAAGTCGTCGTAGTTGCCCGGATAGACGGTGATCTTGCCGTAGTCGAGGTCCGCCATGTGGGTGCAGACCTGGTTGAGGAAGTGGCGGTCGTGCGAGATGATGATCATCGTGCTGCCGCGCTGGTTTATGACGTCCTCCAGCCAGCGGATGGTGTTGATGTCGAGGTTGTTGGTCGGCTCGTCGAGCAGCAGGATGTCGGGATCGGCGAACAGCGCCTGCGCCAGCAGCACGCGCAGCTTCCAGCCCGGCGCCACTTCGCGCATCGGACCAAAGTGCTTGTCGCCGGGAATACCGACGCCGAGCAGCAGCTCGCCCGCGCGCGACTCGGCGGTATAGCCGTCGAACTCGGCGAACTGGTGCTCCAGCTCGGCGGCGTGCATGTAGTCGTCCTCGGTTGCCTCGGGGTTGGCGTAGATCGCGTCCTTCTCCTGCATACAGGCCCACATTTTCTCGTGGCCCATCAGCACGACGTCGAGCACGCGCTGGTCCTCGTAGCCGAACTGGTCCTGGCGCAGGAAGGCCATGCGCTCGTGCGCGTCGAGGCTGACGTTGCCGGCGGACGGCTCCAGCAGCCCGGCGAGGATCTTCATGAACGTGGACTTGCCGGCGCCGTTCGCGCCGATCAAGCCGTAGCGGTTGCCTTCGCCGAACTTGACGGAGACGTTTTCGAATAGGGGCTTGGCCCCGAACTGCATGGTGATGTTGGAAGCGACGAGCACGGTAAGTCCTGGAATGGGGATTCGCCGCAGAAGAGGATTGGCGGCGAGGCGCGGAGTTTACTGGCTATTCGCCCATTCCGCCAGCGGGAAGTCGAGAACTGCCGCGGGCCCGGCGCATGGCCTGCGGAGAATGCTGTCCGGTCTGAAAAGCTTAGATGGCGTGTAGCAGACGCTCGTGATGATCCTCTTCTTCGTGCGCGAGCCACGCCTCCTCGGCAGCCAGATGGGCCAGCAGGGCGTCGACGAATAGGGCGGCCGCGTCGCTCGGGTTCGGGAGGCGGAAGTTTCCTGATGTGTAGTCAAGGCAGCGCCGGCGCGCTTGGGCGCCGGTGGAGGTAACGGACTCCGGCGGCCGGGTAAGGAAGGGCAGAGCGAATAGGCGGGCCTCGATGCTTTCGTGGGCGGTCATGGCATCCGCCAGGGACATGGTGTCGTCGGCGGAGAAGCCGGATTGCTTTGTGGCGGCAATTGCCAGCCGCCTAAGCGTTGTGTGCTCGGCGAGCACGGCGGTTATGGCGCTGTCGAACGAGGCTCGATCAGTGGGTGAAGGGGGAGTGTCGGTGATCATGACGATCTCCTTCATGAAATGAAGCAGACAGCATCGAAAGTACGAAGGACCATCTCCTGGAACCAACTTCCGATCGGCATCGCCAATGATGCCGATCGGAGAGAGTCGCGGCGTTTCTCAAGTGAGTTGGCTGGTCCAGTCGTCCAGAGGGACGCAGTCCAATCCCCCCGCGCGGCAGACCGACTCGTTCCCCTGCGCGTCGCGCATGTTGCGGAACGGGCCAGGCGCAAAGTGGGCATAGGAATCGAATGGACTCGACTCGGCGAAGATGAAGCATGCTTCGCCGTCGATGTCGACCTCAAGACGCCCGCCGTGGGCGGCGCCGTAATTTCGCCAACCATCGGGTCCGCCACAACCCTCGAGCACAGGGGATGCGTTGGTCGAGTGGCGATCAATCCAAGCAACAAGCTCCGGTTCGATGAGTTCGCTATCAGATTCAGCTACGGAGAAGGCGAGAGCCCTGGCGGACTCGAAGCGAGAGGCTGTGGCTCCGCCAGGAAACAACTGGGCGGCGCTTAAGGTTTTCATGGTGTCCTCCTTGAGGAGTTTTGCGGTTCCGTTCCCGTCGCGGGATGGGCCGAGAGGATTCCGCAAATTCAGAATCCATTAGTAGAGGAAAATAGTCAACTACTATTTGCCATTGGGGCGGAAGCGCCTCTCTCACCCGGAAGCGAAACTGCCGGCGCAAGTCAACCTGCGCCGTGTCTGGTGGGTCGGAATTTCATGCTGGGCGTTCCGTTGCTCCGTTGCTCCGTCGCCCGTCTTTCTCTGATGAATTCAGCGGTGATCGTTCCGCCGAGTGGTGCCTACTCCTGGGGCATGAAGCGGTGCGCCCCAGGAGAATTCTTCTCGCTCGTCCCATCGACACGAGCAAGGATATCGGGCTGGCGTTTGAGTGAAGTCGTCAGCGATAGGCTGCCCGCAAGGACTCCATGCCCACTCGCGGGTCCATTAGCCCGTGGTAGATGGGCGGAATCTCCTTATTTACGCCGAACAGACTGTAGACGGCATGCATCGCGCAGTGCACCGAGTATTCGACCGTGTAGACGGTGTCCTCAGGCAACTCCACGTGTTGGCCGAGGAAGGCGAAGTTGACCGCGCCCTTGGGGAGCACCAGCGGACGGTCTTCGGGGATCCGTCGCGCGAACATTGCCGACCCGTAGGGCAGCATCACCGGAGTCACATCGGTGCTGGCGGTC
>DAIEEM010000313.1 GCA_027325905.1 Rhodocyclaceae bacterium | reverse complement strand
CGAGACGCTGGCGGAGAAATCCGCCGCCTTCGCCGCCATCGTCAAGATCGGCCGCACCCACTTGCAGGACGCCACACCCCTGACGCTGGGCCAGGAATTCTCCGGCTACGTCGCGCAGCTCGACCTGGCGGAGGCGGCGATCCGGGCGACGTTGCCGCAGTTGCAGCGGCTCGCCGTCGGCGGCACGGCGGTGGACACGGGACTCAATACCCACGCCGAGTTCGGCGACCGCGTCGCGGCGCTGCTGGCGCGCAGCTTCGAGCTGCCGTTCGCCGGCGCGGACAACAAGTTCGCCGCGCTCGCCGGCCACGAGGCGCTGCTGTTCGCCCACGGCGCGCTGAAGACGCTGGCCGCGGCGCTGATGAAAATCGCCAACGACGTGCGCTGGCTGGCCTCGGGTCCGCGCTCGGGCCTGGGCGAGATTTCGCTGCCGGAGAACGAGCCGGGCAGCTCGATCATGCCGGGCAAGGTCAATCCGACGCAGTGCGAGGCGCTGACCATGATCTGCTGCCAGGTCTTCGGCAACGACGTCGCCATCAACGTCGGCGGCGCCGCCGGCAACTTCGAGCTCAACGTCTACAAGCCGCTCATCATCCACAACTTCCTGCAAAGCCTGCGCCTGCTGGCCGACGGCATGGCGAGCTTCGAAGCGCATTGCGCGCGCGGCATCGTCGCCAACGCAGCCCGCATCGCCGAACAACTGGAGCGTTCGCTGATGCTGGCGACGGCGCTGACGCCCCACATCGGCTACGACCGCGCCGCCGAGATCGCCAAGCGCGCGCAGCGCGACGGCAGCACGTTGAAGGCGGCGGCGCTGGCGCTGGGCTACGTGACGGCGGCGGACTTCGACCGCTGGGTGGTGCCGGCTGAAATGCTGCGTCCGGACGGCGCATAGGCCGGCTGCCGGCGGGAAAGGCGGCGCCCTGGTGTATAGTTTTGCGACTCTTCGCACCGCCCCTTCCGCCGCCGCACCATGCAGACCGAACTGGCCGACTTCATCCGCGATACCCCTGCCGGCAAGGAAGCGGAAGAAATTCTGCGCAAGTGCGTGCATTGCGGCTTCTGCACGGCGACCTGTCCGACCTACCAGTTGCTCGGCGACGAGCTTGACGGCCCGCGCGGGCGCATCTACCTGATCAAGGAAATGCTCGAAAGCGGCGCCGCGAGCGCGAAGACGCGCCTGCATCTCGACCGCTGCCTGACCTGCCGCGCCTGCGAGACGACCTGCCCTTCGGGCGTGCAGTACGGGCGGCTGCTGGACATTGGCCGCTGCGTCGTCGAAAAGAAGGCGCCGCGCCACGGCGCCGACGCGCTGGCGCGCTCGGCGCTCAAGCATCTTGTGCCGCGCGCCGGGATCTTCGGCGCGGCGATGAAGCTCGGCCGCCGCTTGCGGCCGCTGCTGCCGGCCGCGCTCAAGGCCAAGGTGCCGCCGGCGCAAGCCGTCGGTGCGCGACCGCCGCCGCGCCACGGCCGCCGCATGCTGATGCTCGAAGGCTGCGTGCAGCCGGCGACGGCGCCCAACATCAATGCGGCGGCGGCGCGCGTCTTCGACCGCATCGGCATCTCCTTGGTGGCGGCGGACAAGGCGGGCTGCTGCGGCGCGCTGCGCTTCCATCTCGGCGACGCCGAGGGCGCGCAGCGGGAAGCGCGTCGCAACATCGACGCCTGGTGGCCGCTGCTGGAGGACGCCGGCGAAGCCATCGTCATGACGGCCTCGGGCTGCGGCGTACAGGTGCGCGACTACGCCCATCTGCTGCAGGACGACGCGCGCTATGCGACGAAGGCGGCGCGTATCGCGCTGCTGACGCGCGACGTCGGCGAAGCGCTGGCGGCCGAGTCGGCGCAATTGCTGCCGCTGCTGGCGGCAGCGAGCGCGCGGCGCGGCAAGGCCCGGCTCGCCTTCCATTCCCCGTGCACGCTGCAGCACGGCCAGCAGATCCGCGGCGTCGTCGAGCAGTTGCTGACGGCGGCCGGCTT
>DAIEEM010000301.1 GCA_027325905.1 Rhodocyclaceae bacterium | reverse complement strand
TCGCGGCCGATCACCGGGTCGAGTTTGCCCTGGCGCGCGCGCTCGGTGAGGTCGAGACAGTATTTTTTCAGCGACTCGCGGCTGCCTTCGGCTTCCTGCGAACCGACGCTGGAGCCGCCGCGCACGGCTTCGACGGCGGCCTCCAGCGCCTGCCGGGTCAGGCCGTGCTCTTTCAGCAGCCGCCCGGTGTCGCCCTTGTCGGCGGTGAGGGCGAGCAGGAACATCTCCGAGGCGATGAACTGGTCGCCGCGCTTCTGCGCTTCCTTGTCGGTCACGTTCAGCAAGTTGGAAAGGTCGCGGCCGATGGAGACTTCGCCGCCGTGCCCTTCCACTTGCGGCAGGCGGTCGATGGCGGCGTCGAGCGCCTTCTTCAGCGGCGCGACATTGACGCCGGCGCGCTGGAGCAGCGAAGACGTGGCGCCGTCGTCCTGGTTGAGCAGCGCCAGCAGCAGGTGCTGCGGCTCGATTATCTGGTTGTCGTGGCCGACGGCGAGGCTCTGCGCGTCGGACAGCGCCTGCTGGAACTTGGTGGTGAATTTGTCGAAGCGCATGGGGAATCCCTTTTTGGGCAAAATCGGATCGTCCTTACATAGGGATAGTCCATTGATTTTCAAGCCGCCAGGCGCCAAAGCGTCCAACGGCCGGTCGGCGCCGGATTTTCGGGTAAGCTGCGCGCATTTCCCGGGAGCCTGCCGACGTGGCCAACGATTCCTTTCTCGCCGATGCCGAATGGCTGCGCCAGCGGGCGATGGAATCCCTCTTCGACCAGTTCGCCAATCTCTGCGACGGCGTCATCGTGGTCGACGCCGAGGCGCGCATCGTCTGGATGAACGAGCAGTATCCGAAAAAGCTCGGCATCGCCGATCCCGCCGCAGCCATCGGCAAGCCGGTCGAGACGGTCATTCCCAATAGCCTGATGCGCCAGGTCGTCGACGGCGGCAAGCCGATCATGCTCGACATCATGGACTTCGACGACAATTCCTTCGTCGTCATGCGGCTGCCCTTGCGCGACGACGGCGGCCGCGTCGTCGGCGCCGTCGGCATGGTGCTGTTCGACGACGCGCGCCAGCTCGCCCCGGTGGTCTCGCGCTATCAGCAGTTGCGCGCCGATCTCGCCGATGCCCAGAAGAAGCTCGCCGAAGCGCGCCGCACCAAGTACACCTTCGCCAGTTTCGTCGGCGCGACGCCCGTCTGCGCTGCCCTCAAGCAAGAGGCGCGGCGCGCCGCGCGCACCGTCTCGCCGGTACTGATCCTCGGCGAGACGGGCACCGGCAAGGAACTGCTCGCCCAGGCCATCCATGCCGCCAGTCCGCGCGCGGGCGGTCCCTTCGTCGCCGTCAACATCGCCGCCGTCCCGGAGACCCTGCTCGAAGCGGAGTTCTTCGGCGTCGCGCCCGGCGCCTACACCGGCGCCGATCGCCACGGCCGCGACGGCAAGTTCAAGCTCGCCGACGGCGGCACGCTGTTTCTCGACGAGATCGGCGATATGTCCGCGGCCTTGCAGGCGAAGCTGCTACGCGCGCTACAGGAACGCGAGATCGAGCCTGTCGGCTCCAACCGCTTGACGCCGGTCGACGTGCGCATCATCGCCGCCACCAGCCGCGACCTCATCGCCGACGTCGGCGGCGGCCGTTTCCGTGCCGACCTCTATTACCGCCTCAACGTCGTCACCCTCAACATCCCGCCGCTGCGCGAACGCTACGGCGATCTGCCGGCGTTGTGCGAATTCCTCGCCGAGAACATCTGCCGCCAACTGGGCCTGCCGCCGCAGAATATCTGCGCCGCCGTGGTCGAGCGCCTGTGGCGGCACGACTGGCCCGGCAACGTGCGCGAACTCGCCAACGTGCTGGAGCGGGCCATGCTGATGTCGGAAGGCGACCATCTCGCCGTCGCCGACCTCGACCGCATACTGCCGCGCCCACGAACGGCGCAGCCCCCCCCGCCGGGACCGCCGACGCTGGGACAGACGCTGGCCGACGCCGAGCGCAACGCCATCCGCACCGCGCTGCAAAATTGCGGCGGCAACAAGGCGCAGGCCGCCAGGTTCCTCGGCATCTCGCGCGCCTCGCTCTACGAGAAGATCGCCGCGCTCGGCGTCTGAGCGACGCTCCCACCGTCCGCCGCCGCGGACAGCCTGTCCGCCGACATGGACACTCGGCGCCCGGCCGGCGGTCCGCATCTCCCGCAAGTCCTTGACGCCCCGCGAAACCGCACCGCAGGCATATTTCCTGCGATAGCGCCGATGTTTCGCCATATCAAACACAACAGTCATAGGAGAGAGATCCATGGATTTCGTCGTCGTCCTGTCCGCCTTATGCTTCCTGATGTTCGTCGCCTACCGGGGCTACAGCGTCATCCTCTTCGCTCCCGTCGCCGCGCTCGGCGCCGTGCTGCTGACCGATCCGTCGCTGGTGGCGCCGATGTTCACCGGCTTGTTCATGGACAGGATGGTCGGCTTCGTCAAGCTCTACTTCCCGGTCTTCCTGCTCGGCGCGGTGTTCGGAAAGACGATCGAACTGTCGGGTTTCTCCAAGGCCATCGTTTCGTCGGTGATCAACCTGGTCGGGCGCGAGCGGGCGATGCTGTCGATCGTCGCGGTCTGCGGCCTGCTGACCTACTTCGGCGTCTCGCTGTTCGTCGTCGTCTTCGCCGTCTATCCCTTCGCCGCCGAATTGTTCCGGCAAAGCGACATCCCGAAGCGCCTGA
>DAIEEM010000291.1 GCA_027325905.1 Rhodocyclaceae bacterium | reverse complement strand
CGCTCGAGGACGCGGCCGTAGGTGATCTGCGGCAGCGGCATTCCGGTGACCTGCTGCGACATCATCACCACCGGCACCAGGTAGGCGACGATGAGGATGACGTATTGCGCCACCTGCGTCCACGTCACCGCTCGCATGCCGCCGAGGAAGGAGCAGACCAGGATGCCGGCGAGGCCGACGAAGACGCCGATCTCGAACTCGATGCCGACGAAGCGGCTCATGATGAGACCGACGCCGTATATCTGGGCGACGACATAGGTGAACGAGGCGACGATGGCGGCGACGACGCCGACGAAGCGGGCGACGTTGCCGCCGTAGCGGGCGCCGAGGAAATCCGGAATCGTGTATTCGCCGAACTTGCGCAAGTAGGGCGCCAGCAGCAGCGCCACCAGCACGTAACCGCCGGTCCAGCCCATGACGAAGGCGAGCCCCTGGAAGCCGTCGAAATACAGGGTACCGGCCAAGCCGATGAACGAGGCCGCCGACAGCCAGTCGCCGGCGGTGGCCATGCCGTTGAAGAAAGCCGGCACGCGGCGGCCGGCGACGTAATACTCGTTGACGTCCGCAGTGCGGCTGATGACGCCGATGCCCGAATACACGGCGATGGTGGCGAAGAGGAACAGGTAGCCGATGGTGCGCGCCGACATGCCCATCTTCTCGGCGATCGACAGCGCCAGAATGAACAGCGCAATGCCCAGCGTGTACCAGGCGTAGAGCCGCTTCAGGCGGCGGTCGAAGGGACGGCTGGAAAAGGACATGGCAACCTTATAGCCGGTATTCGAGCTGCAGGCGACTCTGCAGCTTCTTCGCCTGCTTGCACGCCTCCTTGAGGATGTAGCGGTCGAGCTCGTTCAATTGCGCGGGATCGACGCGGTTGTCCACCCCCGCCGGCGTACCCGACTGCTGCTGCTGCAGGCGCAACTGCTGAATGAAGAAGAAGCCGTCGATGACGGCGCCGACGTCGTCGCGGCCCAGCTTGCCGCGCTCGGCCAGGGCGCGCAGCCGCTCGGCAGTGCCGGTGGCGGCGACGCCGTTGGCCAACGCCAGGATGCGCGCGACGTCGACGAACAGGCGCGAGCCCGAGGCCTTGAGGTCGATGGTATGGGGGAAAGCCTCGCTCTTGTCGTAGGAGAAATCGTGCACCAGGCCCAGCGGCGGACGCACACGCAGTGCGTTCTCGGCCATGAAGCGCAGGAACAACGTGGCGCCGGGCGCAGCGCCGAGCAGCCAGGCGCGCAACTCGTCGGTCAGCGCCTCATCGCCGTAGAGCGGGCGGAAATCGAAAAAGATCGTGGCATTGAGCAACGCCTGGGGACTGCCCGACTGCAGCCAGGAATGGAACCTCCCGCGCCACTCGTCGAGCGACAGGCACAGCTCGGGATTGCCCGCCATGATGTTGCCCTCGCACAGAGGAAAGCCGCAGGCGGCGAGGTGCTCGTTTACGGCACGGGCGAAGGGCAGGAAAGCCTGGCGGTAGGTCTCGGCCTCCGCCGCCGCCGCGGCGAAGACGATGCCGTTGTCCTGGTCGGTGGAGAGCGTCTGCTCGAAGCGGCCTTCGGAGCCGAAAGACAGCCAGCACCAGCGGGTTTTCGGCAAGGCGAAGTCGAGCGCGGTCAATTCCAGCAAACGCGCCGTCAGGTGGTCGTTGAGCGAGGAAATGAGCTGGGTCAGCGGTTCCGCCGCCGTCCCTTCCGCCAGCATACGTTCGGCCAGGCGACGGATTTCTTCGGCCGCCGCGACCAGGCTCTCGATGTCGCGGGCGCCGCGGATGGCCCCGGAAATCGCCTTGCCGCCGCCGCTTTGGAGTTCGTAGATGTCGCCCTGCGAGACGACGCCGACGAGCTTGCCGGCGGCATCGACGACGACGACGTGATGGACGCCTTCGCGCGCCATCACCAACGCCGCCTGGTAGATCGTCGAGCGCCAGTTGAGCGTCAGCAGGCGGCGAT
>DAIEEM010000279.1 GCA_027325905.1 Rhodocyclaceae bacterium | reverse complement strand
ATGAAGCGGATCGCGGAGAAGATCGGCATCATCGACGACATCGCCTACCAGACCAACCTCCTGGCCCTGAACGCCGCCATCGAAGCGGCCCGAGCCGGCGAGCACGGCAAGGGTTTCGCGGTTGTCGCCGCCGAAGTGAGGAAGCTTGCCGAGCGCAGCCAGGTGGCGGCACAGGAGATCGGCGAACTCGCCGGTTCCTCGGTCAAGATGGCCGAGAAGGCCGGCAAGCTGCTCGATGAGATGGTGCCGAGCATCACGAAGACTTCCGACCTGGTGCAGGAGATCGCCGCCGCGAGCCAGGAACAGAGTGCCGGCGTCGGCCAGATCAACGGCGCCATGGGGCAGTTGAACCAAACGACGCAGCAGAACGCCTCGGCTTCAGAGGAGCTTGCCGCCACGGCAGAGGAAATGGGCGGCCAGGCGGGGCAGCTTCAGGAACTTATGAGCTTCTTCAAGATAGACGGCGGCAAGTCCGTTTCGCGCACGCCGACAATACGAACGGATCCGCGCACCCCGACGAACAGAACGGCCGCAGCGCCCCGAATGTCGGCCAGCGCCACGATCAAGCACGCGCCTGGCGCAGCTTCGCTCAATGCCGATCCGCATATATTCGTCACGGCAATCGAGGCCCATACCAAGTGGAAATCGAAATTGCGCATGTGTATCGCCGACCGCGAAAAGTGCCCAGATCCCGTAGCCGCCGAGAAGGACAATGCCTGCTCGCTTGGGCAATGGCTCTATGGCGATGGCCAGCGTTTTTCCGACGACGACGACTTCCGGCAGTTGCGCCAGGACCATGCTGGCTTCCATCGCTGCGCCGCCCGCATCATCCGCAGCGTGCAGCAGAACCAGGTGGCCGAAGCCGAGAACCTCCTCTCGGGCGAGTATGCGAAGATTTCGACACAAGTGGTCGGCTTGCTGAACCATATGAAGCGCCGCTGCAAGACCGCGTAGCACAGCCAAGAGCATGGCCGGCAAGGCTCTACGTTTCAAGCCGCGGTATTGGCGCATCACGCCGCCTTTCACGGCAAAGCACCCCGCCGGGCCAACCGCAACTGCGGTCCCTACTGCGATTCGTCTTCCGCGATGCGCGCGAGACCTTCGAGCACGAGGTTCGGAATCTCTCGATGGGGAATCGTCAGCGCGCCGACAAGCGATCCGGAGGCGCCGCCCGACAACAGGCATAACGACGACGGCGCATCCGCGCTCCGGCGGAACATGCGTTCGATCGCGCCAAGCGTCGCACTAAGGCAGCCGCTGGCAATCGCGTCGTCGGTGTTGCGCGGCAGGTCGCGGAACCCGCCCTGCGCGAGGGGAAGGCCGGCCGTGCTGCGCGCCAACGAAGCCCGCATCAGGTCCAAGCCGGGAAGGATCAAGCCGCCCTTGAACACGCCGTCGCCGTCTAGCACGTCGATGGTCGTCGCCGTGCCGGCATTGACGACGAGGCAGGGGCCGCCGTGCAAGGCGCGCGCGCCGATCAGCGCAGCCCAGCGGTCGGCGCCGAGTTGCGACGGCTCGTCGTAGCCGTTGCTCACGCCGCAGGCGCGCGCCTGCGCGCGCACCCGCAGCAGCGGAACGCCGAACCGGCCGGCGAGCGCTTCGAGTTGCGCGTCTACCGCCGCTCCCGCGACATTGCAGGCGACTAGGCGCGACGGCGCTTGCGGCAACACCTCGCCCAGGCGCTGGGCATCCGCGATCGCCAGCGCGTCGGCGGCAAGCCAGCGCCCGGCGGCGCGCAGTCCCCATTTGAGACGGGTGTTGCCGCAATCGACGCACAGCGTCGTCATGCTTTCCTCAGCGAGACGTCGCCGGACAGGATGCGCTGTACGCACACCGACGTTTCGAGCATCAGCGCACCATCCACGTCGACGCCGACGCAGCGGCCGGACAGCGGCGGCGCGAATTCGGAGAGGATCTGCACCGGCATGTCGAGATGGGCGCAGCGCGCCAGCCAGCGCTCGCGCACGGCGTAGAAACCGTCGGCGGCGAATTCGCCCAGCACGCCGTGAAGGCTTTCGAGCAGGCGCGCGAGCAGGTCCGCGGGCGCGACATCGGCGTCCAGCGCCGCGGCCAGCGCCCTGACTTCCTCCGGCATATCCGGCGGCAGGCGCAGGTTCAGGCCGATGCCGATCACCGCCGCATGCGGCGCACCGGGCGCGAGCTCGACGAGAACGCCGGCGAGCTTGCGCCCGCCGCGCAGCAGGTCGTTGGGCCACTTGAGCACGACGTCCGGCACGCCGATGCCGTTGAGCGCCTCGGCGGCGGCCACGCCGACGGCGAGGGAAAGCCCGTACGGCACCGTGCCGCGGGCAAACCGCCACAGCAGGGAGAAGGTCAGGCTGGCGCCCGGCGCGGCGAACCAGGTGCGCCCCATGCGGCCGCGACCCGCCGTCTGGCGTTCCGCCACCACGACCGTGCCCGAAGCGGCGCCGGCCTCGGCGCGGCGCATCAGTTCGCCGTTGCTGGACTCGCAACTGGCGAGCACGTCGACGTCGAAACGCACGGCGAGCGGACCGAGCGCGGCGGCGATAGCGGGCGTGGCAAGGAGGGGCGAAGCGTCGGACATGCCCCGATTATGGCAGGTCGCCGGACGCTACTGCGGATCTTCCAACCCGAGTTCCTGGATCTTGCGCGTGATGGTATTGCGGCCGATGCCGAGGAGCTGCGCCGCCTCGATGCGGCGGCCGCCGGTGGCAGCCAGCGCGCGGCGGATGAGGGTGCGCTCGAAGTCTCGCGTCATGCGCTCGAAGACTTCGCCCGGATGGACGGCGATGAGGCCGTCGGCCTCGGTCGCCAGCGCGTGCAGCCAATCGAAGGATGTCTGCTTCTGCGGTTCTTCGCGCAGTTCGGCCGGCAGGTCGGCGATTTCCACGACCTGGCCGGGCGCCATGACGGTGAGCCAGTGGCAGAGGTTCTCGAGCTGGCGCACGTTGCCGGGGAAGTCGAGGCCGGAGAGGTACTTGAGCGTCGCCTCGGACAGGCGCTTGGGCTCGACGGAGAGATCCTGCGCGCTCTTGGCGAGGAAGTGGCGCGTCAGCAGCGGCACGTCCTCGCGCCGTTCGCGCATCGGCGGCAGGCGCAGGCGGATGACGTTCAAGCGGTGGAACAGGTCTTCGCGGAACAGGCCCTGGCGCACACGATCCTCGAGGTTCTGGTGCGTGGCGGCGATGACGCGGACGTTGGCCTTGACCGGCTGGTGGCCGCCGACGCGGTAGAAGTGGCCGTCGGAGAGCACGCGCAGCAAGCGCGTCTGCAGCTCGGCCGGCATGTCGCCGATTTCGTCGAGGAACAGCGTGCCGTTGTCGGCCTGTTCAAAGCGACCGCGGCGCTGACCGGTAGCGCCGGTGAAGGAGCCCTTCTCGTGGCCGAACAGTTCCGATTCGAGCAGGTCGCGCGGAATCGCCGCCGTGTTGATGGCGATGAAGGGCGCCTCCTTGCGCGGGCTGTGACGGTGCAGGGCGCGCGCCACCAGTTCCTTGCCGGTGCCCGACTCGCCGTTGATCAGCACCGTGGCGTGCGATTGCGACAGGCGGCCGATGGCGCGGAACACCTCCTGCATCGAGGGCGCCTGGCCGAGGATTTCCGGCGTCAGCGCCTCGGCCGCGGTGACGGGGCTCTGGTGCGGCGTCTGTTCCAGCGCGCGGCGCACCAGGTCGACGGCCTGGTCGACGTCGAAAGGCTTGGGCAGGTATTCGAAGGCGCCGCCCTGGAAGGCGGCGACGGCGGAATCGAGATCGGAGTAGGCGGTCATGATGATGACCGGCAACTCGGGGAAATTGGTCTTGACGAGCTTCAGCAGGTCGAGCCCGGAGGTACCCGGCATGCGGATATCTGACACCAACACGCGCGGCGCTTCGCCGGCATTGAGCGCCGACAGCGCCTCGTCGGCCGAGCCGAAGCTCTTGCAGGGAATGTCCTCGCGCGCCAGGGCCTTTTCCAGCACCCAGCGGATGGAGCGGTCGTCGTCGATGATCCAGACGGGGTTCATGGAATTGGCCTTTATTCTTTTGCGCTCGCCAGCGGCAATCGGATGGCGAAACAGGTGCGGCCGGGGCGCGATTCCGCCTCTATGCTGCCTTGGTGCTGCTGGATGAAACTCTGTGCCAGCGTCAGTCCCAGCCCGCTGCCGCCTTCGTGGCCCGATACCAGAGGATAGAAGATCTTGTCGCGGATGTCCTCGGCAATGCCCGTACCATTGTCGATGACTTGCAGTTCGAGCGCCAGCGGATAGCGCCGTTTGGCCAGCGTCACCTGGCGGTCGGCGCGCGTGCGGAAGATGATTTCGCCTTGGCCGTGCATCGCCTGCGCCGCGTTGCGCGCGATGTTGAGGATGGCCTGGATCAGTTGTTCGCGGTCGCCGGTGATGTCGGGCAACGAGGTGTCGTAGTCGCGGCGCACGCGCACGCCGGCGTATTCCGCATGGATAAGGCGGCGCACGCGTTCGAGGATTTCGTGGATGCTGACTTGCGCCGGCTGCATGGCGCGATGCGAGGACAATAGCCGCTGCATCAGGTCCTGCAGGCGGTCGGCCTCCTTGATAATGACCTGCGTGTATTCGCGCAACGCCGGCGCGTTATCGAGCATGCCGAGCTCGCGCTCCAGCAGTTGGGCCGAGCCGCGGATGCCGCCGAGGGGATTCTTGATTTCGTGGGCGAGGTTGCGGATGAGTTCGCGATTGGCCTGCTGCTGCATCGCTTCGCGCTCCTCGCGCGAGGCCTGCAACTGGTGGTCGATCGGCCGGAACTCGAGCAGCAGCCGCGCGCCGCTGGCTTCGATCGGCGTCACCGTGCAGTCGAGATGCAGCGCCTCGGTGGTGTCGGGGCGGGCGACGACGATGTCGTGGCCGGTATAGCTCCAGTTGTTCTTGATGGCGCTGTCGAGCGCCGCGGCGAGGATCGTCGACGCCCCCAGCAATTGCGCCATCGGACGCCCCAGCCAGGTCCGCTCGGCGACGGAGAGCAGATTTTCGGCCGCCGGATTGAGATGGCGAATGAGATGGCGCTCGTCGAGCAGGATGACCGCCGACGACAGCAGGTCGAGGCCGGAGAATGCCGATGGCGTGGGCTCTTTCATGCCCATGAGGCGAGCAAGAACCAAGCCTACCTGAGGTTGCCGATTTCCTTGTTGAGCGCCTCGATATTGCGCTCATGAAGCTGCACGCTGTCGCGGTAGGGCTGGATGCGCTCCTGCACCTTGGCGCCGTTGATGCCGCCGCCGGCGTTGCGTTCCGTCGGTTCGAAGCGGCCTTCCTGTTCGGACAGCGCGCTTTTCGCGTCATCGAGCTGCTTTTGCTCCTTGGCGAGTTCCTGCTGCAGGATCGCGCGGCGGTCGTTGTCGCGCGCCTTCTGCTGGTCGGCATTGACGCGCGGGAAGTCGTTCGGCCGCGCCTTCGGCGGCGCAAAAGTGGAAATCGGCTGCTCGCGGGAAAGCACGGTGCAGTTCTTCGAGGCGCCCTTCTGATTCGTGTACAGCACCATTCCGCTCTCGTCGGTGCACTTGTAGAGCGTATCGGCGGCGGCGGCCAACGGCAGCAGCAGCAAGGCGGAGAACAGGCGTAGTTTCATGGTGTAGGCCCAGGTCGCGATACGGCGAGTGTATGCCAAAAAAAAGGACGGAGACAATGCTCCGTCCTTTCTTCAACGCGCTGCGCGCGTCGCCGTTGACCGATCAGATCGAGTAGTACATCTCGTACTCGAGCGGATGGGTGGTCATGCGGAACTTGGTGACCTCTTCCATCTTGAGATCGATGTAGGCATCGATCATGTCGCTGGAGAAGACGCCGCCGCGGGTCAGGAACTCGCGGTCCTTGTCGAGGTATTCGAGCGCCTGGTCGAGGCTGGAGCAGACGGTCGGGATCTTCGCGTCTTCTTCCGGCGGCAGGTCGTAGAGGTTCTTGTCGGCGGGATCGCCGGGATGGATCTTGTTCTGCACGCCGTCGAGGCCGGCCATCATCATGGCCGCGAAGCCGAGGTACGGGTTGCAGCCGGGATCCGGGAAGCGCACTTCGATGCGGCGGGCCTTGTCGGACTGCACGTAGGGCACGCGGATCGAGGCGGAACGGTTGCGGGCCGAGTAGGCCAGCTTGACCGGGGCCTCGAAGCCGGGCACCAGGCGCTTGTACGAGTTGGTCAGCGGGTTGGTGATGGCGTTCAGGGCGCGGGCGTGCTTGATGATGCCGCCGATGTAGTAGAGGGCGAATTCGGACAGGCCGGCATAGCCGTTGCCGGCGAACAGGTTCTTGCCGTCCTTCCAGATCGACTGGTGCACGTGCATGCCGGAGCCGTTGTCGCCGACGATGGGCTTGGGCATGAAGGTCGCGGTCTTGCCGTAGCTGTGGGCGACATTGTGGATGATGTACTTGAGGATCTGGGTCCAGTCCGCACGTTGGACCAGGGGGGCGAACTTGGTGCCGATTTCGCACTGGCCGGCGGTGGCGACTTCGTGGTGATGCACTTCGACGACGACGCCGGAAGCTTCGAGCGCCAGGCACATGGCGGCGCGGATGTCGTTGAGGCTATCGACGGGGGGCACGGGGAAGTAGCCGCCCTTGACGAGGGGACGGTGGCCGACGTTGCCGCCTTCGACTTTCTCGCCGGAGGCCCAGGCGGCTTCCTCGGAGAACACCTTGCAGTAGGCGCCCGACATGTCGATGTTCCACTCGACGCTGTCGAAGATGAAGAACTCGGGCTCGGGACCGAAATAGGCGGCGTCGCCGATGCCGGAAGACTTGAGGTAAGCCTCGGCGCGCTTGGCGATGGAGCGCGGGTCGCGGTCGTAGCCCTTGCCGTCGGACGGCTCGACGACGTCGCAAGTCAGGATCAGGGTGGTCTCGTCCATGAACGGATCGATGTAGGCCGTGCCGGCATCCGGCATCAGCAGCATGTCGGAGGCCTGGATGCCCTTCCAGCCGGCGATCGACGAGCCGTCGAAGGCATGGCCGTCTTCGAACTTGCTCATGTCGAAGGCGCTGACCGGCACGCCGACGTGCTGTTCCTTGCCGCGGGTATCGGTGAAGCGGAAATCGACGAAACGAACTTCCTTTTCCTGGATCAACTTGAGTACATCTTGAGGCGTCGTCATGAAATGCTCTCCTAACAGGTGAATGGGTGGCGAACTAAGCCTGGAGCCAGTCCGGGAAATCGTCGTCGGCTTGGAATAGCAGTTTGCATGCCATCAGCCCGCGCAAGGGGAAAGATTGTGCCACAAAGTCGAAAAGCTTTTTCAGACCCGGATCTGCGCACCGATATTGGGCAATTAAGCCAAGGCATGCCCTACTTCGGTGCGATTCGCCCATACACGCTGACGTTGCAGAACACGGAATGGCCGGATAGGCCGGCCGCCAGGCGAGCGCGCAGGCCGCCCAGGCGCGCTTCGTCGGCCGCCACGCCGGGCGACAGGAATACTTCGGCTTCCACCTTTTCCCCGAGGTAGTGAAACACAGCCTTCTCGATGTCCGGCCCCTCCAGGCCGAGCAAGGCGCGCAAATGCCCGAGAAGCGCCTCGCGTCCCGGCGGCGCGGCCCGTGGCCGCGCTCCGGCTTGCGAATCGTCTTCGGCATCGACATGCACGAGGACGTCGAGCACGTGCGGGTGGGCGGCCAGCACGCGCTGCCGCGCCGACTCGGCGATGTGGTGGCCTTCCGAGACGCTGATGCGGCCGTCGACGCGGATATGCGCATCGACCAGCGCCTGCTGCGCCATGCGGCGTGTGCGCAAGTCATGCGCGCCGAGCACGCCGGGCGTCGCGTTCAGCGCCGCACGGATGTCGGCCAGTTCCTGTGCCGAGAGCCCCTCGTCCATCAGTTCGCGCAGCGCTTCCCAGGCGAACACCCAGCCCATGCGCAGGATCATGAAGCCGACGATCACCGCCGCCACCGGATCC